>NZ_JCBATA010000027.1:0-87150 GCF_059816245.1 Frankia sp. RB5 | reverse complement strand
TCTGGCTCGGCAGCCTGAAGTCCAACATCGGCCACGCCCAGGCCGCCGCCGGCGTCAGCGGCGTCATCAAGATGATCCAGGCCCTCCAGCACGAAACCCTCCCCAAGACCCTGCACGCCGAGCGGCCCACCCCCCATCTCGACTGGGAGTCCACACCCCTCGCCCTGCTCACCGACGCCGTCCCCTGGCCCCGCGACCCCCACCGCCCCCGCCGCGCCGGCATCTCCGCCTTCGGCGTCAGCGGCACCAACGCCCACGTCATCATCGAGGAGGCGCCCCCGGCGCCGGTCACGCCCACCCGGGCGACCGGCGCGGCGCCGCTGCCGATCGTGCTGTCGGCACGGACCCCGTCGGCGCTGCGCGCGCAGGCCGACCGACTCGGCGCTCACCTCGACGCGCATCCCGACCGCGCCCTCGCCGACGTCGCGCACACCGTGGCCGGACGCACCCGCTTCGAGCACCGCGCGGTCGTCATCCTCGACGCTACTGCGGACCCGCGCGGTCCTGCGCCAGTCGACCAGCAGACGAGCACGACGACACGGGGCCGACGACCGGGCCAGGACCAGCGAGCTCGGCTGAGGCGGACGCTGGCGGCTCTCGCGGCGGGGCGGCCCGCGGGCGGGCTGGTGAGCCGGGAGGCCGGCGCGGGGACGGTCCAGGGCCGCCTGGCGATGCTGTTCACCGGGCAGGGCAGCCAGCGCGCCGGCATGGGCCACGCCCTGCACGCCGCCCACCCCACCTTCGCCGACGCCCTCGACGACATCTGCGCCCGCTTCGACCCCCACCTCGACCGACCCCTGCGCGACGTCATGTTCGCCGCCCCCGACACCCCCGACGCCGCCCTGCTCGACCGCACCGAATACACCCAACCCGCCCTGTTCGCCTACGAGACGGCGCTCTACCGGCTCGTCAGCGGGTGGGGGCTGGTGCCGGGTCTGCTCGCCGGGCACTCGATCGGCGAGCTCACCGCCGCGCACGTCGCCGGCGTGTGGACGCTGGACGACGCCGTCACACTCGTCGCGGCCCGCGGCCGGCTCATGCAGGCCTGCCGACCGGGCGGGGTGATGATCTCGATCCGCGCGCGCGAGGCGGACATCGCCGCGTCACTGGCCGGGCTCGCCGGCCTGGTGGAGATCGCCACCGTCAACGGGCCGACGTCGACGGTGATCGCCGGCGACGCCGAGGCGGCCGAGCGGGTCGCCGCGGACTGGGCGGCCCGCGGATTCGCCACCCGGGCGCTGACCGTCAGCCACGCGTTCCACTCCCCGCACATGGACGACATGCTCGAGGCATTTCGCGAGGTCGCCCGCTCGGTGCGCTACCAGCCCCCGGCGGTTCCGGTCGTGTCGGCGCTGACCGGCGCGTTCGCCACCGCCAAGCTGACCGACCCCGAACACTGGGTGCGCCACGTGCGGGAACCCGTGCGCTTCCTCACCGCGGCTCGCGGTCTGCGGGCGGCCGGCGCCGGCGCCTACCTGGAGCTCGGCCCGGACGCTGTCCTGTCGGCGCTGCTCCCCGACTGCCTGGCCGCGGACGGCGAGGCGACAGGCGGCGAGGCGGGCGAGGGGGGCGAGGCCGGTCCCCTCGTCGTCGCGGCGAGCCGGGCGCGGCGCGACGAGCCGGCGACGTTGCTCGCCGCCGTCGCCGCGCTCGACGTCCACGGGCTGACCGTCGACTGGCGCGCCGCCGGAGCGGGCGGCGGCCACCACGTCGAACTGCCCACCTACCCGTTCCAGCGCCGCCGATACTGGCTGGACAGCGGACCCGGCCGTCCCAGCGCGCCGCGCGACCACGCCGCTGCCGGCGACGTGTCGCGGCCCGGCACCGGCGCACCCCTCGACCCGGACGGCTGGCGATACCGAACAGGCTGGCGACCGCTCCCGGCGGACGCCGCCACCGCGGCCGTCACCGCCCACGCTGGCACGGTGCCACCGCTCGGCGGCACCTGGGTGCTGATCGTCCCCGCCCGTGGGGTCGAGGACGCGCTGGTCACCAGGCTCATGTGGCTGCTGGAATGGCTGGGGACGCGGCCCGTCGCCGTCCGGCTGGTCGGCGACGAGGCCAGCCGCCACGCGGTCGCCACGCGTCTGGCCGCGCACGCGCCGGACGCGCGCGGGATGCTGTCCCTGCTCGCGCTCGACCCGCGTTCGGGCCACCAGGGTCTGCCCAGCGGGTTCATGCTGACCGTCGCTCTGTCGCAGGCGCTGCGCGATCTCGGATCCAGCGCGCGGCTGTGGGCGCTGACCCGCGGCGCCGTCGCCACCGGCGGCGACGACCCGGCGACCAGCCCCGAGCAGGCGATGCTGTGGGGTCTCGGCCGCGCCCTCGCGCTGGAGCACCCCACCGGTTGGGGCGGCCTCGTCGACCTGCCGGACGACGGCCGCGCGGACCTCGACGACGAGGCCCTGGCCTGGCTCGGCGCCGCGCTGCTGGCGCCCGGCGGTGAGGATCAGGCCGCGATCCGCGGCGGCGGACTGCTCGTCCCGCGACTCCTTCCGGTGGCCTCCGGCGTCACTGGAGCCGGCTGGGTGCCGCGGGGAACGGTGCTGGTCACGGGTGGTACCGGCGCGCTCGGCGCGCACGCGGCGCGCCGCCTGGCGGCCGAAGGCGCACGCCGGATCGTCCTGGCCAGCCGGCGCGGGCCCGACGCCCCGGGCGCCGCGGACCTTCGCGCACTGCTGACCGGCCTCGGCGCCGAGGCCACCATCGTCGCCTGCGACGTCGCCGACCGGGCACAGCTCGACGCGCTGCTCGCGGATCTCGCCGCCGCGGGGACCCCGGTGACCGAAGTCGTGCACGCCGCCGGCATCGCCGGGCGCACCGCCCCGCTCGTCGACCTCGACCTCGACGAGGTGGCGGCCGTCGTCGCCGGGAAGGTCGCGGGGGCCGCCGCTCTCGACGCCGCGCTGCCCGCCGACGCGCGTCTCGTGCTGCTGTCGTCGATCTCGGCTGTCTGGGGCTCGGGAGACCAGGGCGCCTACAGCGCCGGCAATGCCTATCTCGACGCGCTGGCCACCCGGCGGCACGCGGCCGGCCGGCCGACGACCGCGGTCGCCTTCGGTCCCTGGGCGGACGCCGGCATCGGAGCCGAACCCGCCCTGCGCGACTACCTCATCCGCCGGGGCCTGCGCCCGCTGCCGCCGGAACCGGCCATGGACACGCTGCTTGCCGCGGTCGCGGAAGGCGCGCCGACACTCACCGTCGTCGATGTCGACTGGGAACGGTTCCTGCCCGTGCTCACCGCGGCGCGCCCCAACCACCTGTTCGACGCCCTACCTGCCCCCGCCGACCGTCTCGCGTCGGCCGGCGCCGCGGGCCCGGCCACCCCCGAGGCCCCGGACCAGCCCGCGGGGACGGACTACGGCGCGCTGCCCGCCGCCGAGCGGGCCGGCGCGCTCGCCGCGCTCGTCAGGGCCGAGGCCGCGGCCATTCTCGGCCATGACTCGCCCGACGACCTCGACCCCGCTCGCCGGTTCCTCGAACTCGGCTTCGACTCCCTCGCCTCGGTCCAGCTCGCCCGCCGCCTGGCCGCGGCGACCGGGCTGACGCTGCCGCCGCCGGTCGTGTTCGAGCACCCGACCGTCACCGACCTGGCCGCCCACCTCACCGTGCTGCTCGTCACCGCGGCGGCCGTCCCGGCGGCGACCGACCGCACGGGGACCGGCCAGGCGACGACCGCTGCCCCGGCGGGCGCCGTCCTTGCGGCGGACCGCCCCGTCACGTCGGGCGGACCTGTCACACGGGGCACCGCCGTCGCGCCGACGGACGCCGGGACGCGCGGCGCTGGTGTCGCGTCGTCGGTCTACGCCGAGGGGATCAACGGCTCGGTTCGCGACCTGTACCGGCGGGCCTGCGCGATCGGCCGTTTCACCGAGGGCGTCGACCTCATCCGGGCAGCGGCGAAGCTGCGGCCGGTCTTCACGACGGCCGCCGAGTACAGCGGGCGGACCGCGCCGGTGCGCCTCGCGGCGGGGTCGGCGCGGCCGCCGCTGGTGTGCGTCCCGTCGATGGTGGCCCCGTCCGGCCCGCACAACTTCGCCCGTCTCGCGCTGCACCTGCACGGCGAGCGCGACGTCCACGCGCTCACTTTGCCGGGCTTCGGCGAGGGCGACCGGCTGCCGGCGAGCGCCGCGCTCGCGATCGACCTGCTCGCCGACGCCGTCCTCGGCCACTTCACCGACCCTCCAGCGCTCGCCGGCTACTCCTCGGGCGGCTGGCTGGCCCACGCCGTCGCCGCCCGGTTGGAGGAACGGGGTGAGCGGGCGGCGGCGGTGGTGCTGTTGGACACCTGGTTCCCCGGCGACCGGATCCCACAGGCCGACATCGACGAGGAGCTGCGCGGCATCGCCGTCAACGAGCAGGCCTACGCGCTGATGACAGAGGCGCAGGTGACCGCCCAGGGCGGCTATCTGGACCTGTTCGACGGATGGCGACCGGCGGAGATCGCGGCGCCGATCGTGCTGGTGCGGGCCGGCGAGCGCATGCCCCAGCAACCCGACCTGGACGACGACCCCGACGCCCCGTCCGGCGCCGAGTGGAAGCTCGCTCACGACACCATCGACGTCACCGGCAACCACCAGACGATGATGAACGAGTTCGCCGCGTCCACCGCCGCGACGGTGCACCGCTGGCTGGCCGGTCATGGCCGTGCCTGACCGCCGCGCCGCCCGCCCGGCGGTCCCCTCCCCCATCACCCGGCAGGAACGGCAGGATGCGATGGCCGGCACGCGCCACATAGCCATGATCGGATGCACCACTCCCAGTCACGTCTACCCGTCGCTCGGCGTCATCGCGGAGCTGGTGCGGCGCGGCCACCGGGTCAGCTACGCCATCGGCGACCGGCTCGCCGGGCTGGTGAAGGCCACCGGCGCGCAGGCGGTGACCTACCCGTCGACGCTGCCGGCGGGCGACGGCGACTGGCCGGACAACCCAGCCGCGGAGCTCGCGACGGCGATGTTCCTCACCGAAGCGCGCCACACCCTGCCGCTGCTGCGGGAGCGGTTCGACCACGACCGGCCGGACCTGCTGCTGTACGACCTCGGCGGCCAGGCCGGCCGGGTACTCGGCACGCTGCTCGCGGTGCCGGCCGTGCTGTTGGCCCCCAGCTGGGTGACCTGGGAGGGCTTCGAGGAGGAGCACCGCGAGGCCCTCGACGCGATGCGCTCGTCGCCGGACGGGATCCGGTATCACACGGCGTTCACGGCGTGGCTCGCAGAGTTCGGCATCGACCGCGACGCCTGGGACTGGATGTCGGAGCCGGGGCCCACCCTGGGCCTCATTCCGCCGGTGCTGCAGCCGCGCCTCGACCGGGTGCGGCCGGGCGTGCGCTTCGTCGGGCCGTGCCTGGACCCCGCCCGTCTCGCCGAGCAGACCTGGAGCCCGCCCGCCGGCGAGCGGCGGACCCTGCTCGTGTCGCTGGGCACCGTGTTCAACGACCGGCCCGACATCTACCGGGCGGTCGGGTCCGCCTTCGCCGGCAGCGACTGGCACGTCGTCATGGCGGTCGGCGAGCGGGTGGATCTCGCCGCGCTCGGACCGTTGCCGCCGAACGTCGAGGCCCACCGCAGCGTCCCCCAGCTCGGCGTCCTCGCGCACGCCGACGCCTTCCTCACCCACGCGGGCATGGGCAGCTGTGTCGAGGCGCTCTGGTTCGCGGTGCCGACGGTCGCGGTGCCGCTGGCCGCCGAGCAGTTCGGCAACGCCGCCATTCTCGCCGCCCTCGGCGTCGGCCAGCATCTCGACGCCACCGGCGCGCTGGATCCGGCGCTGGTACGCGCCGCCGTCGAGCAGGTCGCGAGCTCTGCCGAGATCGCGGCCCGGCTGGGGGCGATCCAGGCGGCGGTACGCGCCGGCGGGGGTGTCGAAGGCGCGGCCGACGCGATCGAGGCATTCCTGCCCTGACCATGCCCTGACCGCCCAGGCCGGGAGCAGGCCATTCTCCACCCTCCGCTCCCGGCCTGGGCATTTACCGGAATCCTGACGAGCGCCCGGTTCGCCGAAAAACAGCGTCGGGCCACTGCGAGGAATGCCGCACATCATCCGGTCCGGCATTGCGGAGAATCTCGCCGCCGCGGCGGCGTCCGCACCGCCGTCACGACAGCGTCATGACCAGGGACGAGGAGTGGGCCGCACCATGATGGATGACTGGGACATCGCGACCGGCGTGGGTGTCACCGCGCTGGGCGCCGCCTCCGCCAGGGCGATCGAGACCCATCGCCCCGACGCCATGATCGACGATCCGTATGCGGAGGAGTTCGTCCGGGCGGCCCGGCTGCCCCAGCCGATGCCGACGACCCCCGAGGAGCTCGCGGCGATGTCGCCGCCCGGCAGCTGGATGCCGGGCTGGCGGTACATGGGCGTGCGGACCCGCTTCTTCGACGACTACCTCGCCACCGCGCTGGACGCTGGTCTGCGCCAGACGGTGATCCTCGCCGCGGGTCTCGACACGCGAGCCTTCCGCCTGGGGTGGCACGAGGGCAGCGCGGTGTTCGAGGTGGATCAGCCGCGCGTGCTGTCGTTCAAGCTGTCGGTGCTGCGCCGCCGGCAGGCCACCCCGGCCTGCCGGCACCGCGTCGTACCCGTCGACTTACGCGAGGAGTGGGCCGGGCCGCTGCGCACCGCCGGGTTCGAACCGGTCGCGGCGACGGCGTGGCTGATCGAGGGCCTGCTGCCCTACCTCGACGCCGACGCCGAGCGTCGACTGCTGACCACGGTCGACGCGCTGTCCGCGCCCGGCAGCCAGGTTGCGATCGAGGACGCGAGGAGGATCGGGCAGGCGCTGTCCGACGACGAGTACGCGGCGTCCCGCGAGCGGTACGGCGTCGACCTGCGCGACCTCGTCCATGAGGACGATCCGCGGGTACGCGACGCCGCGGCGATGCTGGGCCGGCTGGGCTGGAAGGTCAGTACCGAGACGATCACCGCGGCCGCCGAGCGGTACGGCCATCCCCTCGACCCCGCGCTGTCGGTCACCACCGAGGCCAGCAGGTTCCTCGTGGGTGAACGCACCGCCGCCGCGGCGTGACCCCGGTGCGCCGCAGAGCTACCGAAGGGTGACAATGTCCTCCGCGGGACGCGCTGGCTCTCGGATGGCGGGCCGCCCGCCTCGCACATCCCAGACGGCCAGTCCGACCGCGATGAGGCCGAAGCAGGCGCCCACGACGCTCACGGCACCCCAGCCCCCGCGGCTGTACGCGGTGGCGGAGGCGAAGGAGCCGGCAAGCCCGCCGGCGAAGTAGGTCGCCATGTACGCCGAGGTCAGCCGGCTGCGTGCCTCGGGACGGAGCCGGTAGACCTCGCTCTGGTTGGTGATGTGGAGCCCCTGGGCGGCGAGGTCGAGCGCGAGGATGCCCACGACAAGCGCGACCACCCAGTGCCGGCCGAGGCCGAGCGGCAGCCAGCACGCCAACAGCAGGACAGCGGTGCCGGAGGTGACCTGGACGGCCCGGCCGCGGTCGGCGGCGCGGCCGACGAGCGACGCGGCGAGCACGCCCGCGACTCCGAGCAGCCCGAACAGGCCGATGACGCCGGTGGAATATCGATAGGGCGATCCACCGAGCAGGAAGGACAGTGGCGTCCACAGCGTCGAGAACGCCCCGAAGGACGCCGCCCCGTACAGCGCCCGGCGGCGCAGCAGCGGCTCCTCCCACAGCAGCCGCGGCACCGACGCGACCGCCGCCCGGTATCCCAGGCCTGGGCCCGCGGCCGCAGCGGGAGCGCAGCGTTCGGCGGGCAGCCGGGCGACGAGCACCGCGCACAGCACCAGCTGCCCGCCGCCGGCGACCCAGTACGGCGTCCGCCAGTCGCCGAGGTCGGCGAGCCAGCCGGCGATGGTGCGCGCGAGCAGGATGCCGAGCAGCAGGCCGCCCATCACCGTGCCGACGACACGGCCGCGCTCGGCGTCCCCCGCGAGGGAGGCGGCGAAGGCCACGCCGATCTGCGCGGTGACGGCCAGCGCGCCAACCGCGGCGCAGGCCGCGAGCAGCTGGACCGTCGTGGTGGCGGAGGCGAACAGGAAAAGGCCCGCGGCCTGGGCGGCGACGAGCGCGGGGATGAGGCGGCGGCGTGCGACGAGATCGCCGACCGGGACGAGCAGGACCAGCGCGGCCAGATAGCCGGCCTGCGACACGCTGACGAGCAGGCCCGCGGCACCGGTGGACAGGTCGAGAGCGCTGCGGATGTCGTCGAGCAGGGGCTGGGCGTAGTACATCGTCGCCACCGACAGCCCGGTGCTGAGCGCGAGCAGCCCGACCAGTCCACGGCTGACGGTGCCGCGGCCGGCTGGGACGTCGTCGTCGATCACGTGGTCCAGCGTGCACCGGAGGCCGACAACCCGTCCAATGGAACAATCAGGTCTCTTTCATCTGTCGACCAGATCAGTCGAGCGGGACCAGGAGGAGTCGGGTGGAGCTTCGCCAGCTTGAGCACTTCGTCGCCGCGGCAGAGGAGCTGCACTTCACCCGGGCCGCGAAACGGATGAACATCGTCCAGTCGGGGTTGTCGTCGTCCATCGGTGCGCTGGAGCGGGAGTTGCACGCGCGGCTGTTCGTCCGCAGCACCCGGGCGGTACGGCTGACCCGGGAGGGCGAGGTCCTGCTCGGCGAGGCACGGCGGATCCTGGCCGCTGGCGCCGGCCGAGGTGCGGGTGACACCGCTGGATGACGCGCCGATGATATTCGCCTGCGCCGCCGGTCACCGGCTCGCGGGCCAGGACCTGGTAGCGATCGCGGACACCGCCGGCGAGGGCTTCGTCGACTACCCGCCGGGCTGGGGCTCGCGGACCGTGGTCGACGCGGCGCTCGCGGAGCGCGGCCTGCGGCGTCGGCTGGCCTGCGAGGTCGGCGACACCGACACGCTGCTTGACCTCGTCTCGCACGGCCTCGGCGTCGCCGTCCTCCCGCCGTACCTCGACGCGCGCGGACGCCCCGGCCTGTGCCTGCGCCCCCTCGCCCCGCCTGCGCCCACGTTCCCGACAGCCATGATCACCCCGGCGTCGGGCGCGTCGGCGGCGGCGCGCATCCTGCTGGACACGGTCGTCAGCCGACAGCCGACCAGTTGATGGAGTCGAGATAGTTCTGCAGGGTGACGGCCCGGCGCAGCCGCGCGTCGACGAAGGCGATGGTGACGACGGCCTCGACCGCCGGACGGGCGACGTCCGGGCGGTGGATCTGCTGGCGGAACCGGGCGAGGAAGGTGTCGCCGGCCACGTCGAAGTCGCCGTCGGTCGGCTCCACCAGCTCGGTGCGGACCTCGATCTCGCCGCCGCGGACCTCGACGCGATAGTCGACCTCGAGCCGGGCCACGACCGCGATGATCTTCTCACCGGGGACCATACGCCTGCGGACGAGCCAGTCCGCGCGGCCGGCCTCCAGGTACTCGAGTGCCACGGCGTTGTTGACGTGCCCGAGGGCGTCGAGATCGTTCGGGCGAACCAGCAGGGTCAGCGCGGTCTGGCCGGCGAACACGCGGCGGCTCCCATCGTCGGCATGCCAGGTCAGGACCATTGTCTGTGGCACCGTGCTCCGGTGCGTCGTCGCTGGCTGTTCACCGACCAGCACGGCCACGCGCACTTGCGCGGAACCGACGGCCCGCGACGGCTCGCCGCGACCCGCGAGGAGGCTCTGCTGGCGCTCGACCATTTCATCACGCACCGCCTTGCCGCGTTCGGGCCGTACGAGGACGCGATGCTCGCCTGCGACTGGACGATGGCCCACTCCCTGCTGTCGCCGGCGCTCAACCTCGGTCTGTTGCACCCATTGGAGGTCGCCGCCGCCGAGGGCGCCTATCGACGCGGTGACGCGCAGATCGTGAGCGCGGAGGGCTTCGTCCGCCAGGTCCTCGGCTGGCGGGAGTACGTCTGGGGGATCTGCTGGTGGCGGGCGAGGACTACCTTGACCGCAACGCGCTGCACGCCACCGCCCCACTGCCGGGCTGGTTCACCGACCTCGACGCGGACTCGCTCGAGGCCGCCTGCCTGTCCGACGTGCTCGCCGGGGTGCGGGACCGCGCCTGGGTACACCACATTCCCCGGCTGATGGTGCTCGGGAACTGGGCGCTGCAACGAGGCTACGATCCCCGCGCTCTCGCCGATTTCTTCCACGAGAGCTTCGCGGACGGCTACGCGTGGGTTATGGCCGCCAACGTCGTCGGGATGAGCCAGCACGCCGACGGCGGCCTGATGGCGACGAAGCCGTACGCGTCCGGTGGCGCATGCGCCGCGCCCTCGCCGGCCTGGACCGCCTCGCCAACCGCGAGGCCGTCGTCGAGGCCGAGCGCTACCGCGGCGACGCCCCGCCCTGAGGTGTTCCGCCGACGTAAAGCAGAATACTCGGATTGTACCGGTTCCCTTGCGCGCCCTGGTGGATCCTTGGCGAGGAGCACCAGCGAAGGCAGGAGGCACGAATGTCGGGGGAACAGGAAAGTTCGGTTCAATTCGGCCTATCAGGGCCGCTGCAGGTCTCGGTGGATCAGACCGAAGTCGCGACTGGCACACCGCCGGAAGGATCGCGCCGACTGCTCTTCCACTACCCGCGCACAGGTCCGTCTGTGCCCGCTTCATACTCAACTACGAGGGCCTCGGCTACGAGGGCCTCGGCCAGGAGGAACGACGGGCGTCCCGTCTGCTCGGCCTGCCGGCGGTTGCGGACTTCGGTGCCTGGGCCGCCGCCGCGCTCGACATCGACGACGCCGAGGGCGAGCGGACGACGGAGCACCTCACGCAGGCTCATCTCCTGAACCGGGTCGGCGAGACCCCCGCACGATGCCGGCTGGCCATCGTGTTTCACGGGGCTCTGCCGCAGCACCTTGCTGGACGTCCCTACGCCCGTACGTCGGCCGGTCGACCCGCCACCTCTCGGGGAACCTTCTGCTCTGCGTCTCTGTACATCGATCCTGCTCGCAGACGTCCACCGCGCTCCGTGAACGCGTCCAAGAACGGTGTGACGCCGCGTCGGAGAACTACCTGGAGCCGCACGATGGCCCGTATCTTCATCAGCCACGCCAATGTCGACGTCGAACTTGCCCGCGCTGTACGCACTCTCCTCGCCGACGATCACCATGACATTTTTCTCGACATCGATCCGAGTGATGGAATCACTCCCGGCGAGGACTGGGAGGAGTACCTCTACCGTCAACTCGAAGCCGCAGACGCCGTGTTGTGCATCGTGACCAAACACTATGTGGCGTCGAAGTGGTGTCACACCGAGGTGGCGATGGCCAAGGCGCGCGGAGTACGGGTAATTCCCATCCGAACCGCCGGGAGCAACGTCAGCCATCCGCTGCTCACGCCGTTCCAGTATTGGACCCTCGACGAGGACGACCCCGCCTCCGCCGCCCGGTTACTCGCGGCGCTTCGCCGGCTGAACCCCGGTCCGGGCAGCTGGAGCCGCGATCGTCTGCCCTACCCGGGGCTGAGTGCCTTCGACGGCAGCATGCGTGCGGTCTATTTCGGCCGGCAGCGGGAGACGGCGGATCTCGCCCGGAGCGTCCGTGCCCTGGGCGACCGACCCGCTGCCGGCCCGCTGCTGGTCGTCGGCCCGTCCGGCTGCGGGAAATCCTCGCTGGCCCTGGCGGGGCTCGCACCCGTCATGGCAGACGATCCAGCCTGGCACGTCATCGAGCCGTTTCGCCCCGGCAGCGCGCCGGTCGAATCGCTGTTGTCAGCGCTGACCGCCTCCGCGCGGGGGCTCGGGTTGCGGTGGACGACGGCGGACGTTCGCAGGGCTGTCGCCGGGCCGGGCTCCCTTCACGACGCGATGGACGAGATCCTCTCGGCCGCCGGTCCACCGTGCCGGCGACTCCTACTGATCGTCGATCAGTTGGAGGAGGTGTTCACCCTCACGGAGGAGAGCAGCCGGGAGGAGTTCTTCCGGATCGTGCGGACCGCGGCGCAGGGCCCGGTGAGGATCGTCGGGACCGTCCGTTCCGAGTATCTTCCGCGGTTCATGTCGCGGGAAAGGGATGAGGGCTGGGGACGCCGATCCTTTCCTGTCACCTTCCTGGGCCTCGAGCACCTTCCTGAGATCATCGAAAGTCCCGCTCATCTGGCAGGGCTTCGCGTCGAAAGCACCTTCGCGGCCCGGCTCGCCGCCGACATGCCCACCCCCGACTCCCTGCCGCTGCTTGCCTTCGCTCTCGAACGGGTCGCCGCCGCGACAGCGCCGGGCGGCGAACTGACCTACGCCCTGTATGCCGAACTGGGCGGCGTCCAGAGCGCTATCGGAAGGCAGGCCGGCAGTGCCTACGCGGAATCTCTGGAGATCGCCAGCGGCGACGGTACTCGTCGCCCCGCCTCCGACCGGGTCATCCGACTGCTGCTACGACTGGTCGACGTGGGTCCATCCGGGACCCTCACGCGGCGGTGGCTCGACCTCACGGACCTCGACGACACCGAGCGGCGATGTCTGCAGCCCTTCGTCGAACACCGCCTGCTGCAGATCGGCCCGCAGTCGGGGCGGGATCAGATCGGCGTCGCCCACGAGGCGTTCCTACGGTCCTGGAAGCCGCTCAGCGAGGCGATCGAGCAGCAGTGGGGCATTCTCACCGCCCGCAGCCGCCTCGAGCGGGCGGCCACGGACTGGGAGGAGAACGGACGCAGCCGCGCCTACCTGCTTGGGTACAACCGCACGGCGGTGATCCTCGCCACGCTCACGCCCTGTCCCACCGGTCCGCCCCGGACCTGGCGGACGCCACGTCGGTACCTGCCTTCGTCAGCCGTGGCGGTCCTGTCAGCGGCGAAGAATGGCGACCGGCCCGGCGAGGTACGAGGTCCGTCGCGGGAGTTCCTGCGCCACAGCGCACGTCGTGCCGCGGCACGACGGATCTCGATACTCACGGTCGCCCTGCTGACCAGCGCGGTACTCGCCGTGGTGACGTCGGTCGCCGTCCTGGCGCACCACGCAGCCGGTGATCGGCAGCGAGCATCGGTGGCGGCTCGGCTGACCAACCAGGCGGAGACCGTCGAAACGACGGATCCATTCCTGGCCCAGCGGCTGGCCCTCGCTGGTGCGCGCCTGCACCCCGGGGCGGCCACGACAGCGGCGCTTGTCGACGTCCTTTCCACCACCCGCGTCGCCCGGTTGGTCCACCGGGGTGGCACACAGATCTCCGCTCTCGCGACGCCCGCAGACCCGGCGGCCCGTCCGCTGCTGGCGTTCGGCGGCGTGTCCGGTGCCTTCCTGGTCGACCTCGCCAACCAGCGGTCGAACGTGCGGGCCCTACCCGGCCCCCGCGAGGTGACGGCGCTGGCGCTCACGCCGGACGGGCGCACGCTCGCGGTCGGCGCGAACGGCCACGGCCAGTCGGTCACGCTCTGGGATGTCTCCACTCCCCTGGCCCCACGCCCGCTCGGCCGACCGCTGGAGGCCACGGGCGACGTACGCAGTCTCGCGTTCGCGGCACACGGCCGGATACTGGCCGAGGGCGGGTCCGGGATGTCGGCCGGCCCGATGTTCTGGGACGTCGGCGACCCCGCCTCCCCTCGGGCGCTGCACGCACCAGGCCGCGGCGCGGGCTCGTTCTACGCGCTCACCGTGTCCGCCGACGGCCGGCTCATCGCCGCGGCGACCAGCGCGTTCGAGAGATCCTCGGGAACCGAACGGACCGAGGTGCACGTCTGGTCCGTCCCCGCGGGTACGGATCGCCTCGTCGACCGGTACACCCTGACCACACCGACCACCGACAGCGCCGGCCCGACCGTGCTGTCGGTGGCGTTCACCCCGTCCGGGCGTCAACTCGCGGCGAGTGACGTCAAAGGAGGCCTACGGAGGTGGCGACTCGACGGCGACCGGCCTGTCCCCCTGCGGCCGATTGACCTGGGCGCAGGATGGGCGCCGGTGGCCTTCTCCCCCGACGGTCGCACCATGGTCACGTCCGCCGGCTCGGACAGCCTCCGGTTGTGGGACCTGACTGACCTCGAGCACCCGAGCCAGGTGAGCGGTGCGCTGCAGGGGCATACCCTGCCGATTCGGGCGGTCTCCTTCACCCCGAACGGCTCGACGCTGGTGACCACCGGCGACGACGGGAAGGTCGTCGAGTGGGACCTGCTGGAGCGGGCGTCGACGCCGAGGATGATCGGCCACGCGTCGGCCAGGCCTGGCGACGGCTTCACCTGTCTCGCGGCGGACCGGGACGGCACGCTGCTCGCCGCCGGCGCCGCCGATGGCGGCTTCACGATCTGGCACCTGCGCGATCCTTCGTCGCCGCAGGCCCTTCCCACGAACCCCGGCCAGCCGGTGAGCTCCGGACAACTCAGCGCTGTGCACGCGATCGCCGTCTCCCCCAGCGGCGACCTGGTGGCGGTGGGCCGTGCCGACAACACCATCTCCCTGTGGCGGGCCAGGCCGGGCGAGCCCGTGCGGCAGGTGACGGGTCCGCTGCCGGGCTTCACCTCACCCGTGACGGCCCTCGGCTTCTCCGCTGACGGGCGACTGCTCGCCGGTGGCGGCGGCGACCGCACGGTGCGGGTGTGGGATGTCTCTGTCGCGGCCCGACCCCGACCGCTCGGCTCCCTCGCCGAACAGGTGCCGGTGACCTCCCTCGCATGGGCGCCGCACCAGAGTCTCCTGGCTGTCGGCGCAGGGGACGGGCAGATCCACCGCTGGTCTGTTCCCCTGTCGGGACCACCCCGGCTGCTGCCCGGTCCGCTGCGCAGCCAGGACGCTCGGCTCAACGCGGTGGCGTTCTCCGTCGACGGGAACGCGATCGCCGCAGGCAGTGACGATGGCGGTGTCTGGCTGTGGAACGTGTCCGGTCCCCGGCAGAGCCGTCTCGGCCGCCGCCTTAGCGGACCGAGCAGTCCCGTCAACTCCGTCGTGTTCTCGCCCGACGGCGCGACCGTCGCGGCCGGCAGCGACGACTTCAACGCCACGCTGTGGAACCTGACCGACCGGGCGGCCCCGGCGCTGCTTGGCCGCCCCCTGTCCGGCCCCCTTCGGCCCGTGGGATCCCTCGCCTACTCCGGCGATGGCCGCCTTCTCTACGGAGTCGGCGATGATCGAACACTGATGATCTGGGACGTCGAGGCGCTGAACAGACTACGGCGGGATCCAATCTCGTCGGCCTGCGCGCGAACAGGCGGCGGAATGACCCAGGAGGAATGGAAGGATCTGGTGCCCGATGCCCGCTATCGGCCAAGCTGCCGGTGAGAGACCGCGCCCGATCTTCTCCCCCGCCCGGATTCTGCTGATTCTCCTCCTGCTGGGGTGGTGCGCCGTCGGCTGCGCCACGACATCCGGCGACCCGCGCCGGCCCGTCGCGCCGCACCCCGACGTGGAGTGGCCACGCGACCGATCGATTCTCACCGGCGAGCAACCGCTGCGTGTCCGCCTCCCCGCCGGCGACCGTGGTCAGAGCGTGTCCTGGCAGGTGGACGACGGCCCGACCAGCCTCCTCGGACCGAGTCCGGAGGCTACCGATCTGCGAACCACGGTCACCGACGTGACCGGCTGGAATCGGCTCGGACGACACCTGCTGCGCTTCTACTTCACTCCACCCGGCCGGCCACCGATCCTGATCAAGACAGTT
The DNA here is from genome assembly GCF_059816245.1 of Frankia sp. RB5. NCBI lineage: Bacteria > Bacillati > Actinomycetota > Actinomycetes > Frankiales > Frankiaceae > Frankia > Frankia sp. RB5. The sequence goes on along the minus strand of NZ_JCBATA010000027.1, from coordinate 71,628 downwards.
CCGGTCTACAGCACCCAAGTCCGGACCCGACTGCCGCCCTCTGCCAGGGCGAGTGAGCAGGCGGTCGAGGCGTGGCTGGAAGGAGTTCCCGCCGACCTCTACGCCGCCACGTGGCGTGTCGACGGCGGGCAGTTCAACGCCATGAGAACTGACACGGCCGGACACAAGACCTACACGATCGACACGGGCGGATGGAGCTGGCGAACGGCCGGGTACTACGCGGTGCGGATCGACATGACGGAGCGTGGTACCTCGCGCCAGATCGCGGGTCCGGCCCAGATCATTCTGTTCATCCCACCGAAACCCGAGTGATGGGCGCCAGCCGACCCGCCGTCAACCTGATCGGTGAGAGCCCGCGCCGCCGAATAATCCACGCCGCCCGGGCGTGCTCACGCCCGGTGACGTGCGGGTGGCGCGGCGCGCGGGAAAGTCAGGCGGTGGCGATCGAGACGCCCGAGGCGACCGTGCGCGCGAGAACGCCGATGTCGGCCATGTCGGTGAACAGGCCGTCGATGCCGGCCTTGAGGTAGGCGACCTGCTCATCGATGGCGCGGCCGTAGTCGTTCGGCGCGCTGCCGCGCTGGTAGTCCTTCGGCAGGAAGCTGTTCTCGGCGCGGAACGTGTACGGGTGCAGCAGCAGGCCGGCGGCGTGGGCGTCAGCGACCAGGGAGGTCGGCGTGCCGAGCGTGCCGTCGGACCTCGTCGGGATGACCTGCAGCTTGTCCGGGCCGATACCGTTCGCGTAGGCGGCGATGGCACGCAGGCCGGCGGGGGTGACGAGGTCGGCGTAGGTCCGCTTGTCGCCGGTGGTCACCAGGTCGAACGGCGCGCCGCTCGCCGACAGCAGTTGCACCGCCCGGGCGCGCAGGCCCAGCTTTCGCAGCTGGGCGAGGTTCGTCGTCTCGAAGGACTGCACGAACACGGGCGCGTCGGCGCGGTTGAGTCCGTAGCGGTTCAGCACGTCGAGCAGGCGCTGTTCCAGCGCCAGCCCGGCCTTCTGGAAGTAGGTGGGGTGCTTGGTCTCCGGGTAGACGCCGATCTCGCGGCCGAGCTCCTTCGACAGTCGCGCCCGCAGGTCGAGCACCTCGGTGAGCGTCGGGATCTGGAACAGCCCGTCGTAGAGGGTGTTGCGCTGGCGGACCTGGGGCAGGCGCTCCCTGGCGCGCAGCGTCCTGAGCTCCGCCAGGGTGAAGTCCTCGGTGAACCAACCGGTCGTGGAGGTCCCGTCGAGCGAGACGGTCTTCTTGCGGCCGGCGAACTCGGGGTGGTCGGCGACGTTCGTCGTCCCCCCGATCTCCGGCTCGTGCCGGCAGACGAGCACCCCGTCCTTCGTGGGCACCAGATCGGGTTCGATGAAGTCCGCGCCGAGGCGAGCGCCGAGTTCGTAGGAGGCCAGGGTGTGCTCGGGCCGGTAGCCGGCGGCGCCCCGATGCCCGATCACCAGCGTGCCGCGACGTCGCCCCTGCTCACCTGCCACCGCGGTGGCGGCCGAGGCGGGCCCGGCGGCGGCGACCGAAGCGGCGAGTGGCGCCGAGGCGAGCGGCGTGGCGACGATTCCCGTGAGCACACGGCGGCGATCCACGAGTCCTCCACACGCGCTGGACGCCGACCGTCGCCGCCCGCGCGTCAGACCAGCCAAGCGGGATCAGATGGCGCGGCGGCGGACCGCGCCTTACCCGTCGCGCACAGCCAGGCCACCACTGTGTGAACGCACTGGTCACTGGCGTGGCCTGGCTGGGGCGAGGTCAGCGTCGCGCACAGGTCCCGCCGCGCTCCCCCCGCCGTCGTGACGAGGCCGTGTCGCGCCCGTGCCGCGGCCGGCGGCTCAGGCGAGGCCGTCGGGCGTGACCCAGTCGGGGGCGACGCGCTGGCCGTCGACGGTGAGGGTGTAGGCACCTTCCTCGTCGAGCTGGGTGACAAGGAGGGCGAGCAAGGTCTGCACCCGCGAGAGGCGCTCGCTGGCGGCGGCCGCCGGGGAGACCAGTGCCGCGGCGAAGGCGTCGAACCATCGAGCGAACAGCTCGTCGTAATGCTGGTCGAAGTAGGCGAAGCCGACGCATTCGTGGGCGGTGCCGTCCGGGCCGCGCATCAGCTCGCCGATGGCGCGCTGCTCCTCGCGCCACACCATGAACCGCGACGAGTGGAACGTGTCGACGCGGTCGTAGACGTCGCTGTTGAAAGCTCCGCCGATGTCTGCGAGCAGCGCGGCGACGAGGCGTGTGTCGTCGGCGCTTTCGAAACGCAGCAGCGCGAGCCGGGAGTAAAGGATTTCCAACGTGCCGAAGTACCGGGCCACGCAGAACAGCGTTCCGCGCACGGCGAGCTGGCTGCGGCGCTCGGTGGACTTCAGATACGCGAGGAACTTCGCCTTGCGGATGTTGTGAATGCGCGCGCCGAGGTCGAACGCGGCGACGAGCAGCGGCTCCCGGTAGCGGTCGAGCTCGGCCTTGGCGGTGGAGCGCTTCTCGCTGTCCCGCGCGGAACGTTCCAGCTCGTAGCGCACGCGCTCCAGCTCGACGCCCTGGCGATGCGTCCACAGCGACGCGCCGACGGACACGGCGACGCCGGCGGCCGACGAGATCAGGGCGGCGATAATCCCGGCGTCCACGCAGGCCCCCGTCCACGCACTGGTTCCACATTGTTCGCAGATGATCCGTGTCTGTCACAGTATCGCCGGTGGCAGGACTCGCCGTAACCTTCGCGAGGATGACCGGCGGGTGACCGCTTCTGCGCGCTGGTCCGCCGGTGCCGGCGGGCGCGCTGGGGCATCGATGGCCGAAACGAGCGGGAGTGGAGGGCGTCGTGGCCGAACGGCAGCCGGGTGCGGTGACGCTGCGCCGCGAGGGGGCGGTGGCGGTGGTGACGCTCGACCGGCCGGCGGCGCACAACGCCTTCACCGTCGCGATGCTCCGGCGCCTCGAGGAACTCGTCGCCGAGGTCGCCGCGGACGATGACCTGCACGTCCTCGTCCTCACCGGCGCCGGCACGCGAGCCTTCTGCGCCGGCGCCGACCTCGGCGAGCTGATCCCCCAGATGACCGCCGGCGCCCTCGATGTCGGCCTGCCGGATCCGACACGGCGGTTCTTCAGCGAGTTCGTCAAGCCGATCGTGGCGGCCGTCAACGGCGCGTGTCTGGCCGGCGGGCTGGAGCTGCTGCTCGGCACGGACCTGCGGGTCGCCGCCGAGCATGCCGTGTTCGGACTGCCGGAGGTGCGCTGGGGCATCGTCCCCGGCGGCGGGTCGCATGTGCGGCTGCCCCAGCAGATCGGCTGGCCGGCGGCCATGCGGCTGCTGCTCACCGGTGAGCCGGTGGACGCGGCCGAGGCGCTGCGCATGGGGCTCGTCGGCGAGGTCGTCGCCGCGGAGCGCGTGCTGCCGCGGGCGATGGAGCTCGCCGCGACGATCGCCGGCAACGCGCCCGTCGCGGTGCGCACCGCCAAGGAGATCGCCATGCGGGCGCTGGCGAACGAGCCACGCTTTGCCCTTGAGCACGCCCTGACCGCGCGGGTCCTCGCCACTCGTGATGCCCGGGAAGGGCCGGCCGCCTTCCTCGAGAAGCGCCCCCCACGTTACGAGAACCGCTGACACCCATCGCCCCCACACCCGCCATGCCACGCCACCGCCGCCGAGCGACCCGCCGACGTGGCCAGCCAGCGCACCAGCCGCTGCCGCCGGGACGTCGCCGTCGGGTCGGCGGCGCCGTCAGGTCGGGTCGGGTCCGCCGCTGCGACGGCGCGGCGGGACGAAGCGTCCGGCGCCGGCCGGGTCGACGGCGGCGAGCACACGGCGGCCGATCTCCCGCAGCTGGCGCTGCTGGGCGCCGTTGAGCGGGTCGAACACCAGGCGGCGGACGGCGTCGACGTGACCGGGCGCGGTGGCGACGACCTTCGCCCAGCCGTCCTCGGTGAGGATCGCGAGCGTGTAGCGGCCGTCCACCGGGTCGGGCATACGGCGCACCCAGCCTCGCTTCTCCAGTCGGCTGGCCACCTGCGACAGGCGGGGCAGCGAGCCCTCGGTGAACGCGGCGAGATCGCTCATCCGCAGCGTGTGTTCGTCGGCCATGGAGAGTCCGGCGAGGACCTGGTACTCGAAGTGGCTGATCCCGGCGTCGCGCTGCAGCTGCGCGTCCAGGGCCGCCGGCAGCCTGATCAGGACACCGACGAGCGCGAGCCATGTCTCCTGCTCGGCGGCGTCGAGCCAGCGGGGTTGTGGCGGGGGCGGCGCGTCCATCTGCCTGAGGATAGGTGCGACGCCCGCCTCACCCGCCCAGGTGGTCACCCGCCTGCCCGTCCTCGGCGGGTCCGCCCGTCGCCTCGGATCGAGCGTCGTCGGCGACGAGGACGCGGCCGTTGCGCAACGAGCGGCGGTGCCGGATCGGGGTGGCGAGCGCTCCGGCGAGCGTAAGCAGCGAATCGTCCTGACAGACCTCGAAGCCGCGCGCGACCACCGCGCGGCGCATGGCCCGAGCCGTCCACCCCGACCGGTTCGGCTCACGGCCCATCGGGCTCGTCACGCCGGCGAGCCGGCCCACCACCGCCGCCGACCACCGTCCGAGCATCGCCGACAATGACGGCGTGTGGTAATGCACGATCAGCCGACTGCCGGGCGCGGACTGGTCCGCGATGACCTGCAGCGTCCGGGTCACCTCGGCGCGTGTCAGGTAGGGCACGACCCCTTCCCAGATCCACGCCGTCGGCAGGGCGCGCCGATGGCCTGCGGCGGCGAGCGCGGCGGCCAGGTCGTCCCGGCTGAAGTCGACGGCCACATAGGTCGGCAACGTGCCGCTGCGCGACGTGTCCCCCGGGGCAGCACCAGGGCGCCGGCCGGCCGCGGCCAGGTGGCGCGCCCGGTCCCGCTTGTCCCGCTGGGACGCGGGATGGTCCACCTCGAAGACGGCCGCGCCGGCGAGTTCGGGCATCCGCCAGACCCGTCCGTCCAGGCCGGCGCCGAGGATCACCAGCTGGACGGCGGGGGCGGGACGGGCCAGCGCCTCGCGCAGGGCGTCGTCGATGGCGACGGTGCGCGGCGCCATCACCTCACCGCAGGCGCTGACCATCTCGAATGTCAGCCGCGGACCCCAGCTCGCCGGGGCGACGCCGGCGCGGGCCTCCTCGACGACGGCCCGCTCGTCCGGCCGCAGCAGCGCCGCGGCCGTGGGATCGTCGAACCGGCCCGGAGCGAAACGGCCCTGGGCGACGGCACGCCCCTGGCAGACGAGTACCGCCGTGCGGCTGGCGCCGCCCTGTCCGCCCATGGGCCGATGGCCATGTCCCCGTGACCGGCCAATGGCGGACCACCATGCGCGCATCGGACCCCTCTCGCCGCGAATGCCGGCCGGCCCCCACGTCGTATCGTCGCAGCAGGCCGCCGACCTGGCGCGGCGACGGGGCGCGGGGTCGCGCTCGGAGACGCCTCGGGCACACCGTGTCGCATCGACGGCGCCGGTCGCGCGTCGCGACGGGACGGGACACCTGACCGAGGCCGTCGCGGCTCAGCCGACCGCGGCCAGCAGCCCGGCGAGGCCCCTCGGATAGAGCGGCACCCCGTCGCGGGCGATGTCGGTCGGCGAACGCCAGCTCACCCGGCTGCCCTCGTCGAGCACGACGCCGACGTCGTCGCGCTGGTAGAGCGCCGGATCGGCGAGGGCCGCTCCGAAGACGAACACGATCTCGTGGCAGGGTCGGCCGGCACCGTCGAAGACGTCCTCCAGAACGCCGAGCAGGCGCACCTGCTCCAGTTCGACGGCCAGCTCCTCGCGCAGCTCCCGGCGCACCGCGGCGACGGCCCGCTCACCGAACTCGATGCCGCCGCCGAGCGGGCGGAAGAACCGTTCACCGGTCGGCTCCACCCCTTCGGCGACGAGCAGGTCCCGGCCGCGGCGAACGGCGGCCAGCGCGACGGGACGGACACGCGCGGTGGAGGGCACGGGACAGGACGATAGCCGTATCGGGTCATCGATCGGTGCCGAACGGACGACCGTCAGCCGTGCTCGACATCACCCGCGGTGTCGGGCGGGCGGCGCGCGTAGTCGCCGGCGGCGACCATCGTCAGACCGCAGACCACCCCGAAGGTGATCACGATGACACGGGCGACGACTGCGTCGAACGGGCCGCCGAGGGCGTCGAAGATCCGCACGATCGCGTTGCCGACGAAGGCCCCGAGCACGCAGCGGATCGCGAGTCGCCACGCCACGGAGGCCATGCCCCGGTGTCGGGTCACGGCTGCCGTCCTCCCGCACCACGTCCGCGCTCATCCACGTCCGGTCCCTCCTCTCGGCCAGGGCGACGGACCGACCCACGCTGGTTGCCGCCTCGTCCGGGGGGCGTGTCGCTGGCGTGCCCTCGCCGTGCCGGGCCGCCGTCCGTCCCACGACGCCCTGTCGCGGGGACCGGCACACCAGCTCGACAGGCCGCCTCGGCACGGGCGCTCGACACGCCAGCCGGCACGGAAAGACTGGTGTCTGGAACGCGCCCGGCCGGGGAGCCACAGGTACTCTGCGCGCGACCCAGGCCTGGTGCCAGGGAGGGTCCCACCTGGTTCCGCTGGAACTGGCCTCGCCACCAGGGGCGGCCGTACGCCGGCGGCCGCGCACGGTCGCCCCTGGAAGCGCCCGCACCCCGCGGCTACCGCTGGAGTGCGGACGGCACCTGGCCGGCTCGAAGGGCGCCTACCGCGCCCGGACCGCCCGGCGGCGCTGTGCTGGCACCTGCACCGTGGCCGGTGCCAGCCGTTCGAACTCGTCGAGCTCCGCGAGCCACAGCCCGGCGAGCCGGTCGTGGTTCGGCACGCTGGCGCTGGCCGCGAAGGTGATCCCGACCCGGTCGCCGACGCCGAACAGCGCCACCGACAGGTGCTGGCGGCCGACGAGCAGCGGCCCGGTTCCGATCAGCTCGGTGACCGCCCGGCCGGCGACCCGCAGCGGTCCGCCGATGGTGCGGGCGTTGGTCGCCACCATCGCGAGTTCCCGGGTGCGCCCGCCGAAGCTCGCCGCGTAGGACAACATCCGCGGGGTCGCTCGGGCCGCGACGGCGGGAAAGTGGTGGTGCTCGACCACGCCGATGCCGCTGTCCTTGAGCCGGCTGGTGACCGCCGCGATCCGCGCCAGGCGCCGCGCCGCGTCCGGCTCTCCGCAGGGCAGCGCCACGCGGACGCCGGAGGTGTGGTTGGACAGCACGTTCTGGTCGGCGGCGACGCGGATGCTGACCGGCATCAGCGCGTGCACCGGCCGGGCGTCCTCGCGCCACTCGTACTCCGACCACGAGCGCACCGCGCCGGCGAGCGCGGCCAGGTAGACGTCGTTGACGGAGGCGCCGTGGCGCCGCGCGATGTCCCGGATCCGGCCGAGCTCCGTGGTGACCCAGGTGTGGCGGGCCGGGCCGGTCGGCGGGCCGCCCCAGGCGTCGAGTACGCGGGTCGGGGACAGCACGGCGAGCCCGCGGCTGACGAAACGCAGGTAGTCGACGGGCCGCGGGCGGCGGATGACGGCGGGCAGGCCGATGTCCGGGGTGTCGTCGCCGCCGAACAGCAGGTGCAGGGAGCGGTAGAGCGCCGCGCCGTCCTGGGCGATGTGGCTGGTGCGGTAGACCACGGCCGATCCGGAGCTCGCGCCGTCGCGCAGCAGGTAGAGCATCCAGGGCTGCCGTTCCATGTCGATCGGCCGGGTGGCGATCACGTCGAGGGCGGCGCGGACGCGCCGGTCACCGGCGTCGTCGACGCGTCCCAGCCGCAGGGCGTCGTCGGCCGTCGGCAGGTCGAGGGCGACGACGTGCGCGTCGACGTCCATGTCCGGCTGGGAGACCCACGAGGCCTCCGATCGGGTCACCCGCCGCTCCGCCGCACGGACGGTGATGGTCTCCAGGCGTTCGGTGAGAATCCGGGCGCGGGGGTGAGCCAGCCGCTCGGAGACGTGCGCGCGCAGGTCGGCGAGCTCGACGGGGCCGTCGAGGAACAGCACCGCGCCGACGTCCTGGAACTCACCGGGATTGAGCCGGTGGAAGGCGAGGTAGGCGCGGTCTCCCGCGGTGAGCGGCCGGGCGAACGCCCGACTGGCGGACGGACTGGCCTGCGGGGCGGTTTCGAGAAGCGTCATCACGCGCGCCCCCGGCCCGTCGTGGGGCAGTGGGCGCAGGTCCCGAAATCGCGGTGAACAATGCTAGCAGAACGGCGCGGCGATGCGCCGTGCATACCTGTACCCATGTACCTGTATAGCCGCGGGCCGTTACTCCCGGCGCGAGGCGTGTCGCACATCTCCGCGCGCATGGCACAAAAGTCCGGCGCATTGTTCTCCATGTGGCGCCGGCCGGCGAGAACCCGCAGGTAAATGGCGTTTTCCGAGCGGCAGGGAGACGGTGGCACGAAAAGGCGGGGACGCTACCACCGCCGGGTGACTCCGGAAATGTTTCCCTTTTCTATACCGGTGGTATCCGGCGGGAAGGGCGACGGACGGAGCCCCCAGCGCGGCTTCGAGGCCTTCTCCCAGCTCCCGCCGCACGACGGGGAACCCTGGCGGGCGCCTCGCACGTCCAGGCCGACGCGACCGGACGGCCCCGGCGCCGGGGCGGCCTGGGCGGCTCCGGCGGCCAGGGGACGCGGACTGTGACCGATCGCCCGGCAACCTGGGAGTCGGCAGGACCCGGCGGATCGTTAGGGTGTTGATGTGACCGAACATTTCGACGTGGTGGTGCTCGGCGCCGGGCCGGGCGGATACGTGGCCGCGATCCGAGCCGCGCAGCTCGGCCTGTCCACGGCCGTGGTGGAGGAGAAGTACTGGGGTGGGGTGTGCCTCAACGTGGGCTGCATCCCGTCGAAGGCGCTGCTACGCAACGCGGAGCTCGTGCACACCCTGACGCACGAGGCCAAGACGTTCGGCATCGGCATCGACGGTGAGCTCACCTTCGACTACGGCGAGGCGTTCCGCCGGTCCCGCAAGGTCGCGGACGGCCGGGTCAAGGGCGTCCACTTCCTCATGAAGAAGAACAAGATCACCGAGTTCGACGGGCGCGGCACGTTCGTCGACGACCACACCCTGTCGGTCGCCACCTCGGACGGCGCGACGAAGACGGTGACCTTCGACCACTGCATCATCGCGGCCGGGGCGACCCCGCGGCTGCTGCCCGGCACGTCGCTGTCGGAGCGGGTCGTCACCTACGAGCAGCAGATCCTCGCCGACGAGCTGCCGCGCAGCATCGTCATCGCGGGCGCCGGCGCGATCGGCGTCGAGTTCGCGTACGTGCTGAACAACTACGGCGTCGACGTCACCATCGTCGAGTTCCTCGACCGGATGGTCCCGCTGGAGGACGCCGAGGTCTCCGCGGAGCTGGCCAAGCACTACAAGAAGGCCGGCGTGAAGGTCCTCACCTCGACCCGCGTCGACGGCATCGACGACTCGGGTGACCTCGTGCGCGTCACCGTCACCGGCAAGGACGGCACGTCGCAGGTGCTGGAGACCGAGAAGGTTCTGCAGGCCATCGGCTTCGGCCCGAACGTCACCGGCTACGGCCTGGAGACCACCGGGGTGGCTCTCACCGAGCGCGGCGCGATCGACGTCGACGAGTACTGCCGGACGAGCGTGCCGCACATCTTCGCGATCGGCGACGTGACGGCCAAACTCATGCTCGCGCACGCCGCCGAGGCGATGGGCATCATCGCCGCGGAGACGATCGGCGACGCCGAGACGTACCCGATCGAGTACGTCATGGTCCCGCGGGCGACGTACTGCCAGCCGCAGATCGCGAGCTTCGGCTATACCGAGGCGCAGGCCCGTGACAAGGGCTTCGACGTGAAGGTCGCCAAGTTCCCGTTCATGGCGAACGGCAAGGCGCACGGCATCGGCGAGACCGCCGGCTTCGTGAAGATCATCGCGGACGCGAAGTACGGGGAGCTACTCGGCGCCCACCTGATCGGCCCGGACGTCACCGAGCAGCTGCCGCAGCTCACCCTCGCCCAGCGCTGGGACCTCACGGTGAACGAACTGGCCCGCAACGTCCACGCCCACCCGACCCTCGGCGAAGCCGTCAAGGAAGCCATCCACGGCCTCGCCGGCCACATGATCAACTTCTGATTCACGACACCCCGCTCGGCCCCGCCGGCTTCCACTGGCCGGGCCGACTCACGCAGGGCGCCCGGCCGTCACGGCGGGCGCCCTGCGTCGTCGAGGTGGACGTTCTACCGCTGCCGCACAGCCCGACCGCGACGCGGCGGATCAGTCGGCGCCGGCGGCGGCCATCGCGGGCGCGGGGGAACGGAACACCACGGTGGGGGCGCCGGTGCCGGGACGCAGGTCCAGGGCTGCCTGGACCTGCTGCCCGACCGTCACCTCGGCCGGCGTGAGCCCGTCGAGCCGCCCGGCGACGCGGATCCCCTCCTCCAGGTTCACCAATGCGAGCACGGCGGGCCGCCGACCGGACGGGCGCCGGCCGGCGAACGCCCGCACCGCCGGCGGACGCACCACGAGGAAGCTGTCCACGACACCGGAACCGGTCGCCGGCTCCACACTGATCATCCCGGCGCAGCGCGCACACCGCTGCGCACCGGGCTCGTTCCACGCGGCACACTCCTGGCACCGGGCCAGGACGAACCGCCCCTCCCGCGCCGCCGCCCACAGCGCCGCCTCGTCCGCGTCGTCGATCTCGGCCCGCCAGCCGTCCCACGCCGTCCACCGCGCGCAGCCCGCTCCCGCTCTCCAGGCCCCCGCCGCGGACACCGCCAGCGAGGGTGCCTGCGACGGCGATGCCGCCATGCGAGATGCCGACGTCGACTCCGCCCCCGTCGAAGCCGACGAAGCCGACGAGGCCGACGAGGCCGACGAGGCCGACGAGGCCGACGAGGCCGACGAGGCCGACGCGAGCGAGAGCGCCGACTGGGAGCCCGAAGCGGATCGCGCCGAGGGCAACAGCGCCGGACGGGCCGGCAGCTCGGACGGACGCGCCGACCTCGTGGACCACCAGCCCGACATCGCCGGCCAGCGCCCGGCCCTCGTGACCTTTCCGGCCGACCTCACCGACTGTTCGGTCGATCTGGCTGACCTCTCGGCCGCCCTGCGCACGGCCCGACCGAACCCGCCGGACGTCCGGGGTGCGGCGGGCGCCATCGCGGGCAGCGGCGATGGCGGCAGGGGCAGATCGGTCCGCACCGCGACCACGGTCCGAGTCGCCGTGTCCGAAGTCACATACCCTGAGACAGGCTTGGACCCGCCGATGGGCGCTGCGCCGGACACGGCCGCGCAGGGGCGTGTGGCCGGCAACGGCGGGGCCGCGGCCACCACCCGCCGACCCACCTGGGGATCGGTGGGCGCGAGGACGCGCACATGAGCCTGACCACTGATCATTTGATCCACACCCACCCTTCGCGGCGACACTCCCCTCTCCAGGACAACACCGATAGACAATGCATGCGGGCGTTCTCCCAACAACGGGCCGACTTCGCCGCGCACCGCCCCCACCTTCACCGAACTTCCCCCAAGATCATCAGAATTCCACCGCCGACCGGTATGCGTCCGCCTACCCCCTGCGGACGCGATCACACGTCGGCGCACCTCTCCTATACCGGACACTGGTGGACACCGCCAGCCAGGAGACCCCCACGGCCACAGATCGGGCGCCGCGCCCCAACACGCCCCCGTGAGCAGGACGTCCACCGCCCCCTCTGGCAGTACGCGGCCCGGCACCACGCCCCGCGCGGGCCACGGCGCAGGATGATCCGCGCGATGGTGCCACCATCGCGCATCGCTCCGCCCGCACGGCCCATTTAGATGATCTTGAAGTCGGCGGACGTCAACACCATTGATTATCTTGGCGTGACGGATCGCACCGCCCGTTGACCTCACGTCGACTTCAGCTTCTACGCTCGGGGCGCCCCAGTCGACCACGACGAACACCGTCATCGCAAAGGATGTCCCCATGGTCTTCACCCCGGCTGAACTCGCGTACCTACGCGCCCAGCGCCTCGGCCGGCTCGCCACGCTGGCACCGGACGGCACCCTGCAGAACAGCCCGGTCGGCCACGCCGTCGACGACGCCACCGGCGTCATCAGCATCTACGGCTACAACCTCGGCGCGACCCGCAAGTTCCACAACATCGCCGCCAACGGCCAGGTCGCCTACGTCGTCGACGACATCGCCGCACTGGACCCGTGGACGGTGCGCGGCGTGGAGATCCGCGGCACCGCCGAGGCCCTGCGCGACCAGCCCCCGCCCTCCCCGGTCATGAGCCCGGAGGTCATCCGCATCCACCCCCGCCGCATCATCAGCTGGAACCTCGGTCCCGACAACGCGCAAGGATCCCGGCGCACCGTCGACTGATCATGATCGTCGCGGCCGTCATCGCGCGGCGGTCGCGGCAGCGTCCCGACAGCCTCAGGCCGCATACCTCGACAACCGACCTGGCTACGGCTGGCGCCGGCACGTCCTGTGCCGGTCGGTCAGCTGGTGATGAGGCGCTCGACGTCGTGCTGGTGCCAGGTGCCGGTGGCGCCGGGGCGGGTGGCGAGGTACTCGGCGATGCGGCGGGGCGACCAGCCGTGCGCCTCGCGCAGGCCGGTGGCGAGCATGGCGAGGTAGGCCGTCGAGGGTGCGTTGGGCGCGACATCCGCCATCGCCCAGGGGGCGGTGAAGGTCAGCACGGGCACGCCGGCGCGGTGGCCGACGAGCACCAGCGTCTCGTACCGGCCGGGGCCGAGCTCGGCGCGCCCGGTGCGCAGCACGGTCGTCAGGTCCAGGTCGACGCCCGGCGGACGGTGCATCTCCTGGGCGGCGACGTCCGCGAACTGGGACGCCGTCAGCAGATACGCGCGCCCGGGTACCTCGCCGGGCACCGCCGGGTCGTAGTAGGCGACGCCGCCGGTCCACAGCCTCGATTCGGTGGCAAAGTACATGGCGCCCGGCAACACCACCGGAGAGGCGAGTCGAGGCGGGCGCGGATCCCGGCAGCCGGGGTGGCGGTGGGCGCTGCCCGGCGGGACTCCCCCGGCCAGGTAACACGTCAGCCGGGCGAGCCGCATGTTCGAGCCGTAGCTGGCGTACCAGACCTGCTCCGCGGGTCCGCGCCGAACGCTCCGCGCGGCGGGAATCTCACCGCGCGGGATTGCGGGCTCCGTGCGAGGATGCGGCACCGGCGCGGGCAGGACCTCCCGAACGCGGAGGACCTCGCGCATCGCCACCCCCTCCGGGCCATCCCCCGTCGATCACGGGGCGTGACGTCACGCTACGCCGATGTCCGTCGGCGACGGGTCGACTCGGCCGTATCGAGCCCGCGGCTCCAGCACGCCGCCGCCGACCGGACACGGCGATCCGCCCGGACACGGCGATCCGTCCGGACACGGCGATCCGTCAGGACACGGAGGATGGTCCGGACGCAGAGGTGGCGAGTGGGGCAGCGTCGACGGCGGCGCCTGCCGCGCGGCCGGCGGGGACGGCGTCGGGTTCGGCGACGGCCGGGTTGACGATAACGATGTTGCTGTCGGTGTGACGCCACAGTTCGCGCGTGGCACTGGCGTCCATGAGGGCGGCGAGTCCGCCGTGGGAAGGCGTGCCGACGACGATCGTGCGCGCGGCGCCGGCGCGGGCGTGCTCGGCCAGCAGCCGACCGACGGCGCCATGGTCGGCGGCGTAGGGCAGCACGTGCCCCACCGCCCGCACGCCCATGGCCCGCAGCCGCTCCACCTGCTGGCGGACCAGCGTCTGCGCTCCGTCGGTCGCAACCGTCACGGCCCCGACGGGAACTGGGGCGCCGCCTGGTACGGCACTCGTACCGGTGCCGGGCTCGCCGGGCCCGGCGGCGTCGATCTCGATGGCGGCGTCATTGACGGTGGCGGTGTCGATGTCGATGGCGGTGTCAGGGCCGATCGCCACCTCGCGGACGTGCACCACGTCCACCGTCGCCCCGCGCAGGCCAGCGAGACGACCGGCGGCGGCCGTGACCCGCTCGGCAACCCCCGGGCCCCCGCCGACGGCCGCGACGATGGTCCCGGCCGGGACCACGTCCCCGGTGGGCTGCCGGACCACGTCGGCGGCGGGGCTGGCGGAGTCCGCGACCGGCCCGGTGGCCTGGGCCTGCTCCGTGTCGCGCAGCAGGCCGTGGGCGGTGGCCAGGATGGCGATGCCGAGCGCCACGACTCCCGCGCCCAGGTAGAAGGGAACGTGCACGTTGAAGGCGTCGACGAGCTTGCCGGCGACGTACGGAGCGAGGCCGCCGCCGACGAAGCGTACGAATCCGTAGGCGGAGGAGGCGATGGGCCGCTCGACGGGGGCGACGCTCATCACCGCCTGGGTGGTGAGCGTGTTGTTCACACCGATGAACACGCCGGTAACGATGACCGCGGCGATCAGCACGGGGCGGTGCGTGGTCCACAGGGCGATGACGAGCAGGACGGCGGCGAACAGAGCGAGGTTGAGGTAGAGGGTGCGGGCGAGCCCGAGCCGTGCCTGCAGTCGCGGCGCACCGAACACCGCGAAGATCGCGACGAGGACGCCCCAGCCGGTGAACACCAGGCCGAGCTGGATGGCGCTCAGCCGCATCGGGAACGGGGCGTAGCCGAGCATGGTGAAGAAGCCCCAGTTGTAGCAGAGCGCGGTCAGCGACAGGGTCAGCAGCCCACGGTGGCGCAGCGCCCGCAGCGGCTCGCTGATCCCGGTGCGCCGGGCCGGGAGCGGTGCCGGCTCGACGAGCACCACCGTCGCCAGCAGCGCGATCGCCATCAGCACGGCGACGCCGTAGAACGGGCCGCGCCAGCTCACCTCGCCGAGTACCCCGCCGAGCAGCGGCCCGCAGGCGATGCCGACCCCGAGCGCCGACTCGTACAGCACGATCGCGCCGGCGAACCCGCCGCTCGCCGACGCGACGATCACCGCCAGCGATGTCGCGATGAACAGTGCGTTCCCGACGCCCCAGCCGGCCCGGAAGCCGACGATCTGGCCGATGCTGCCCGCCGAGCCGGCCAGCGCGCTGAACACGACGATGACGGCGAGGCCCACGATCATCGTCCGCTTCGCCCCGATCCGGCTGGAGATCCAGCCGACGACGAGCATCGCCAGCGCCGTGATCACCAGGTAGCTGGTGAACAGCAGCGTCACCTGGCTCGGGGTGGCGTCCAGCTTCGCCGAGATGGCGGGGAGCACCGGGTCGACCAGCCCAATGCCCATGAACGACACGACGCAGGCGAAGGCCACCGCGAACACGGCCCTCGGCTGTCGGAACGGGCTCACGGTCGACCCGTGCGCGGCGGCGGCGTTCATCTGGCGGCTCCCTACCCACCCACCTTCGGTGGTGCTGATCCTGTCGTTCGGCGCTGATCTACGCGGGCGGCGTGACGGGGTGGCCCCGCTCGGCGCGCCCGGCCTGGGTCGCCGGGCGCTCGGCGCCGGAGGCGAGTTCGACCAGGGCGTCAAGGGCGGGCAAAGCGGCCATCAGCGAGGCACGCTCGGCCAGGTCCAGCGCCCGCAGCAGGTCGGCGACCCGCTCGGCCCGGCGCGCCCGCCGCTCGGCGAGCATGCGCCGCCCCTCGTCGGTGATGTGCACGAGCACCACGCGCCCGTCGCCCGGATCGGCGGCCCGCCCGACGAGACCCGCGTCGGCAAGCCGGCCGACGAGCTGGGTCATCGCCGGCTGGGTGACGCCCTCGCGCGCGGCGAGGGCGGTCAGCCGGTGCGGGCCTAGGCGGTCCAGCGTCGACAGCGTGGCCACGGCGACGAGGGACAGGTCGCTGGGCTGACCGAGGTGGCGCACCAGCCGGGCGAGCCGCTCGAACGTGGCCCCTACCTGCGCGGCGAGGTCCGGAGTCGGGTCCACAACAGGAGCCGCTGGCCCTCGAGACGTATCCATCACAGGCTTATATTACTCACTAATGTTCTTTGCGTGCCATCCCCCACCGCCGACGCCTTCGCGGGCATGCGCCGTGGCCGTCCGGGACGCCGTCCCGCGGCGACAGTACCGCCGGCCGACGCGACACGTTGGATACTTCACGTGAGGATGACGGGACATGCCGCAGAGGAAGGTCGCGACCGATGTGCCGACTGTTCGCGCTCACCGGGGCCCCGCGACGGACCCGCGCCACGTTCTGGCTGCTCGACGCGCCGGACAGCCTGGACGAGCAGAGCCACCGCAACCCGGACGGCACGGGCCTGGGCTTCTTCGGCGGCGACGGTCGACCAGAGCTGTTCCGCCAGCCGATCGCCGCGTGGGAGGACCGCCGCTTCGCCGCCGAGGCGCGCGAGGCTCGGGCCACCACGTTCGTCGCCCACGTCCGGCACGCCTCCACCGGCGCGGTCACGGCGCGCAACACCCATCCGTTTCTGCAGGCCGGACGGCTGTTCGCGCACAACGGTGTCGTCGAGGGCCTCGACGCGCTCGACGAGCACCTCGGCGACGCGCGGTCGCTCGTCGCCGGCGACACCGACTCGGAGCGACTGTTCGCCCTGGTCACCCGTGAGATCGAGGCGGCGGGCGGCGACGTGGCCGCCGGGATCACCGCCGCCGTCCGCTGGGTGGCCACGCATCTGCCCGTCTACAGCATCAACATGGTCCTCATCACGGCGGACGATTTGTGGGCGCTGCGCTACCCGGAGACGAACGAACTGCACCTGCTCGAACGCCCGGCCGGCGGTCAGCACGGCGCACGGCCGCTGCATCATGCCGACGCCGCCGGCGCCACCCGCGTCCACGCGGCGGACCTGGCGGGCTCCCCCGCCGTGGTCGTGGCCAGCGAGCCGATGGACGAGCATCCCGGCTGGCGCCCGCTGGCCAGCGGCGAACTCGTCCACGTCGCGGCGGGCTGCGCCGTCACGTCCACGCGTGTGCTGGCGGATCCGCCGGCGCACCTGCTGACCCTCGCGGATCTGCGCCCGACCGCCGCCGCCTCCCAGCGGCAGACCGACCGCACCTGACCCCACACACCCGGTGGCGCGACATCGGGACCAGGGCATCCGAAATCCCGATGAAACATCGCCGTGACAGGGCGCGCGGGACGACGGCGGCGCACAGCGATCGGGCGCGCGCGGTGAGATCGACTTTGCGGGGCGTTAACGTCCGCGAGCGTTCCGGATAACAGGTGCTGGCGACGATGGCTGCGGGGTCAGGCCAGTCGAGGCGATCCGGGCGAAACGAGGTGTCGACATGCGGACGGAAACCCGCGGACGGCTGGTGGTCATCGGCAACGGGATGGTCGGGCAGCGGTTCGTCGAGGCGCTGCGCGAGCGGGACGTCGACCGGCGCTGGCAGGTCACCGTGTTCGGCGAGGAGTCCCGCCGCGCCTACGACCGGGTGGCGCTGTCGTCCTACTTCGACGGCGCCACCGCGGCCGACCTCGACCTCGTGCCCGATGGCTGCTACGACGACCGCGACTACGCCCTGCGCCTGGGCGAGACGGTCGTCGCCCTCGATCGCGCGGCCCGCACCGTCACCACCGACGCGGGACGCACCGTCGGCTACGACGCCCTGGTGCTCGCGACGGGCTCCGCCCCGTTCGTCCCACCGGTGCCCGGCGCCGACCTGCCCGGCTGCTTCGTCTACCGGACCCTCGACGACCTGGACGCCATCCGCGCCGCCGCCGAGCGCGCCACCGCCCGTGCCGACACGGCCGAGCGGTCCCCGACGGGACTGGTGGTCGGCGGCGGGCTGCTCGGACTGGAGGCCGCGCGGGCACTGCGGCTGCTCGGGCTCGCCGTGCACGTCGTCGAGATGGCGCCGCGACTCATGCCCCTGCAGGTCGACGACGGCGGCGGGGCGCTGCTGCGCCGCCTCGTCGAGGGACTCGGCGTCACCGTGCACCTCGGCACCTACGCGGCCTCGGTCACCGCCCCGCCCGCCGACGAGGCCGCGTCACCGGGGCGGGAGATGTCGGTCGTGCTCGGCAGCGGGACCGAGCTGGCGGCGGACATGGTGGTGTTCGCCGCCGGGGTACGGGCCCGTGACCAGATCGCCCGGGACGCGGGGCTCGAGGTCGGCGCGCGCGGCGGGGTGGTCGTCGACGCCGGTTGCCGGACGGCCGATCCGGCGGTGTACGCGATCGGCGAGTGCGCCTGCGTCGACGGGCGGGTCTATGGGCTGGTCGCGCCGGGCTACACGATGGCCACGGTGCTCGCGGACCGGCTCGTCGGCGGTGAGGCCGCGTTCGGCGCGGCGGACACCGCGACGAAGCTGAAGCTGCTCGGTGTCGACGTGGCGAGTTTCGGGGACGCGCTGGCCAGCGCCGACGGGGCGCTGGAGGTCACCGTCAACGACCCGGTCGCCGGCGCCTACGCCAAACTCGTCGTCTCCGACGACGCCCGAACGCTGCTCGGCGGTGTGCTCGTCGGCGACGCGTCGAAGTACGCGGCGTTGCGGCCGCTGGTGGGGCGGCCGCTGCCCGGCGACCCGCTGGCGATGCTCGCGCCCACCGGCGCGGGCGGCGGGGCCGGCATCGGCGTGGGGTCGCTGCCGCCGGATGCGATGATCTGCTCCTGCCACGCGGTGACCCGCGGGGCGATCGACACGGCGATCGCGGACGAGGGCCTCACCACGGTCGGCGACGTCAAGGCCTGCACCCGGGCGGGCACGGGCTGCGGGTCATGCGTGCCGATGCTGCGCACGCTGCTGGCCGAGGGCGGGGTGGCCGTCAGCCGGGCGCTGTGCGAGCACTTCGACGTCCCCCGCGCCGAGCTGGCCGAGATCGTCCGCACCGAGGGCATCACGACGTTCAGCGAACTCATCGCCGCGCACGGCCGCGGCCGCGGCTGCGACATCTGCAAGCCCGCCGTGGCGTCGATCCTCGCGAGTTTCGCGGGCGGCCACATCCTCGACGGCGAGCAGGCCGCCCTGCAGGACACCAACGACACGTTCCTCGCGAACATCCAGCGCAACGGCACCTACTCGGTGGTGCCGCGGGTCCCCGGCGGGGAGATCACCCCGGCGAAGCTGATCGCGATCGGCGAGGTGGCCCGGGACTTCGACCTCTACACCAAGATCACCGGTGGGCAGCGCATCGATCTGCTGGGCGCCCGGGTCGAGCAGCTGCCGGCGATCTGGCGGCGCCTCGTCGACGCCGGCTTCGAATCCGGCCACGCCTACGGCAAGGCGCTGCGCACGGTGAAGTCGTGCGTCGGGTCGACCTGGTGCCGCTACGGCGTCGGCGACTCGGTGGCGCTGGCCATCGAGCTGGAGCTGCGCTACCGGGGCCTGCGTGCCCCCCACAAGATCAAGGCCGGGGTGTCGGGCTGCGCCCGGGAGTGCGCCGAGGCGCAGGGCAAGGACATCGGCGTGATCGCCACCGAGCACGGCTGGAACCTCTACGTCGGCGGCAACGGCGGCTTCCGGCCCCGCCACGCCGACCTGCTGCTCACCGACGTGGACACGCCGACGCTGATCCGCACCATCGACCGTTTCCTCATGTTCTACGTCCGCACCGCCGACCGCCTGCAGCGCACCGCCGGCTGGGTCGAGTCCCTCGCGACCCCCGCCGACCGTCCCACCGTGGGCACCGGCGGCACCGGCGGCACCGAGGCCGACTGGGACGCGCCGCTCGACGGCCTCGCCTACCTGCGCGCGGTGCTCGTGGACGACGTGCTCGGTATCGCCGGAGAACTCGACGCGGCGATGGAACGCCACGTCGCCGACTACGCTGACGAGTGGGCGGCCGTGCTCGACGACCCGGAGCGGCTGCGGCGCTTCGTCTCGTTCGTCAACGCGCCGGACACCCCCGATCCGAGCATCTCGTTCGTCACCGAACGCGACCAGCCGCGGCCGGTCCTGCTGCCCCTGCCGACCCGCCGCGCCGTTCCCGCCGCCCGCGTGCCCACCGACGTCGCCCTGGAGCCAATCCGATGACCACGTCCACGCCGCCCATCCCGACGACGCCGACGCAGGCCGGGCCGGACATCGAGCCGGCGTGGACCGCGGTCTGCCGCTACGAGGAGCTGCCGCCCGAGCGTGGGGTCGCCGCACTGGTCGGCGGGACGCAGGTCGCGCTGTTCCGCGCGTATGACGGACGTCTCTACGCGATCGGCAACCAGGACCCGTTCACGGGAGCCTGGGTACTGTCGCGGGGCATCGTCGGAACGCGGGGACCGCGACCCACCGTCGCCTCTCCGTTGCACAAGCAGGTCTTCGACCTGGGTACCGGGGAATGCCTGGATGAGGAGGGTGTGGCGGTGCCCGTGTACGAGATCCGCGAGAGGGCGGGAACGGTCGAGGTGAAGGTGGCGTGAGCGACGAGCGCGGGTCGGCGGGGTCCGTCGAGCCGCTGGCTGGCTACTCGGTCGGGATCACGGCGGCGCGCCGGCGGGAGGAGTTCGGCGCGGCGCTCGCCCGGCGCGGGGCGCGGGTCGCCTACGGCCCGGCGATCCGGATCGTGCCGCTGGCCGACGACTCGCAGCTGCGGCACGCGACCGAGCGCTGCCTCGCCGCGCCACTGGACATCGCGGTGGCCACCACCGGCATCGGCTTTCGCGGCTGGATGGACGCCGCCGACGTCTGGAACCTCGCCGAGCCGCTGCACAAGGCGCTCGAGTCCGCCGTGCTGCTCGCCCGCGGCCCCAAGGTGCGCGGGGCGATTCGCGCCAGCGGGCTGCGGGAGGCCTGGTCGCCGGCGTCGGAGTCGTCCAACGAGGTGCTGGAGCACCTCATCGACCAGCACGACCTGCGCGGGCGCCGCGTCGCCGTCCAGCTGCACGGCGAGCCGCTGCCCGACCTGGTCGAGGCGCTGCGCCTCGCCGGCGCGGACGTGATCGAGGTGCCGGTCTACCGGTGGATCGCGCCGGAGGATCCCGCACCGCTGCGCCGGCTGATCGACGCCGTCGCCACGACCGAGCTCGACGCGGTGGCGTTCACCAGCGCGCCGGCGGCGATCAGCTTCCTGCGGGCCGCCGACGAGCAGGGGCTGCGCGAGGCCGTGCACGAGGCACTGCTCGGGCCCGTGGTCGCTGCCTGCGTGGGCCCGGTGACCGCGGGGCCGTTGCAGGCCGAGGGCATCCCCGTGATCCAGCCGCCGCGGGCCCGCCTCGGCGCACTGGTCCGCGAGATCGTCGAACAGGTGCCGCGCCGCCGCGGCCAGCTGCTGCCAGTGGCGGGCCACCGGCTCGACATCCGCGGGCAGGCCGCCGTCGTCGGTACGAACGTCGTGCCGCTGAGCCGCGCGGCGATGGCGCTGCTGCGCCGCCTCGCCGAACGCCCCGGCCACGTCGTCACCCGCCGTGAACTCCTGCCGCCGGGAGGTGGCGACGAGCACGCGGTCGAGGTCGCGGTCGGCCGGCTGCGCGGCGCTCTCGGCGACCCGCGGATCATCCAGACCGTCGCCAAGCGCGGCTACCGCCTCGCGTTCGATCCCGAACGCGGCGCTGACGACCGCCCCGACGCCGCCGACTGGCGCTACTGATCCCACGGTCGGACCCGACCTCGCGCCTGGTTCGCTACCTGGCCATGACGCTGCCACGACCCACCACGCGACAACGTCCGCGAAGAGCGCAGCTCTAAGCCGCCGTGCCGAGCAGCGCCCGGCCGAGCAGGGTGGCCGTGGTGGTCCGCCAGCGTTGCGGTGACCAGCCGAGGGCGCCGGTGGCGACCATGTAGTTCTCGACGCTGGCGATCAGGAAGGCGAGGTCGGCGGCGGCCTCGACGGTGAGCCCCGGGCGCAGTGCCGCGCGGTCGGCCAGCAGGTCGGCGAGCGCGCGGAAGGCGACGCGGCGCTGGCCCTCGTTCACCGTCCACTGCGCCGCGAGGTCGGGATCGGTCCCGACGGTGCCGCGCACGACCGCGAGCAGCGGCCCCACCCGCCCCATGATCTCGAGGCTTGCGTTCATCCAGAGCTCGATCACCCGGACCGGGTCGGGCTCGACGGTCACCTCCTCGAGCCACGGCCGGTCGAGCAGCGCGACCGGCTCGTCATCGCCGACGGCGGCCACGTCGAGCGCCTCCCTGAGCAGGGTCGCCTTGTTCCCGAAGTGGAAGTAGACGGTCTGCACGGCGACGCCCGCGCGCGTCGCGACCTGGTCGAGCGTCGTCGCGCCGTAGCCCTGGCCCAGAAACAGCTCCGCCGCCGTGGCGACGATCCGCCGCCGGGTCAGGCGGGCCTTCTCGGCCCTGCTCGGCTTGTCGTTCACCGGATAGCCCACTCACTGGAGTTTACTCCAACGATTCACTAGAGTTGGCTCTAGTCGAAGGAGGGAAACCATGCCTGACCTGGCACCGATCCACCACGTGAAGATCCCGGTCAGCGACGTCCGCGCCAGCAGCGAGTGGTACCGGCATGTCCTCGGGCTGGCGGTGGCGATCGAGTTCACCGAGGACGGTGAGCTTCGCGGCGTCGCCCTGGAGGCCCCGGACGGCAGCACCCAGATCGCACTGCGGCACGACCCCGAGCGCGCCGCCGCCCTGCGCGGCTTCGACCTCGTCGCGCTCGGCGTCCCGACCCGCGACGGCGTACACGCCTGGGCCGACCACCTCGCCGCCCTCGGCCAGCGGCACGGCGGCCTCGTCACCGGCCACCGCGGCGGCACCGTCCTCGTCGGCCTGCACGACCCCGACGGCATCGAGATCCGCCTCTACGCCGCCTGACCGACCACAGACCCGACCCACAGAGCCGACCCACAGAGCGACAACAGAGCGAGAAGGAGAACCTCCATGCGACACACCGATTCCGGCGGCGACGGCGATCCGCTCGTCCTCATCCACGCCGCGGTCTTCACCGACTGGTTCGTCCCGTTCGAGCGTGAGCCGGCCGTCGCCGGCCTACGCCGGATCCGCGTCTCCCGCACCGGGTACGCGGACCGCGCACCGGCCGCGCCGCTGTCGGTGGCCGACCACGCCGGCGAGTGCGCGGACCTGCTGCGCCGCCTCGGGATCGAGCGGGCCCGCGTCCTCGCGCACTCCTCCGGCTGCGTGGTCGCGCTACAACTGGCCCTCGACCACCCGGAGCTGGTCGGCGAGCTCATCCTGGTCGAGCCACCGCTGATAGACCCGCTGCTGGCACCGCCCGACCGGGCGATGGCCGCCGCCGCGATCGGCCCCGCTCTGGGCGCGGCGATGGGCGCCGCCGCCCAGGGCGACCTGCGCACCGCCTTCGACACCTTCCTCACCGCGGTCTGCGGATCGGAGCACCGGTCCATGATCGAGTCCGCGCTCGGCCGCGCTGGCCTGGAACGCGCCGAACGCGACTGCGGCTACTGCTTCACCGGCGAGGTGCCCGCACTCGCCGCGTGGCACTTCGACGCGGAGCTGGCACGCCGGATCGCGCAGCCGGTCCACCTCGTCGCCGGCGGCGAGAGCCCCCTGTTCACCCATCGCCTCGTCGATCATCTCGCCGCGATGCTGCCCGACGCCCGCACCACCGTCATCCCCGGCGAGAACCACCTGCTCCCCCTGCGTGCCCCCGCCACCCTCGCCGCACTCCTCGCCGCCTCGGCCCCTACTGCCACCACCGTCTGACGGCCCCGGCCCCGGCCCCCGGTGGCGTGCCTCGCCCGGCTCAGGCGCCGGGCCCTGTCACGCCGCTGGCGGCGGGCCGTCGCCGCGCTCCACGCCGAGACATGCGGCGGGGGCCGCCCGCGACGCTGCGAGCGGCCCCCGGGTCCCGGTGGTCAGGAGGTACTCGCCGCCGACGCCGTCGTCCCCGCCGGCGCCTGCTCGCCCGACACGACCGGGGCGCGCAGCTGGGCGGGGACCGCGGCGGGAGCATCACCGGCGCGGGCCGGGGCGGCCTCGATGCCACCGCGGCGCAGGTAGGACCACCACGTCACGGCGGCCATGACGACGAACAGGCCGATGTAGACCCACAGCGCCGGAGCGATCGTGCCGTACGCCTTGTTGGACTGGGCGTAGATGATCGGCACCAGGAAGCCGCCGAACGCGCCGACCGCCGAGCAGATGCCGATGGCGCCCGCGGCCTCCTCCCGCGCCCGGCGCATGGCGCCTGCGTCCCCACCGTTCTCCCGGCCGCGGCGGGCGAAGATGGCCGGGATCATCCGGTAGGTGGAGCCGTTTCCGATCCCGCTGGCCAGGAACAGCAGCATGAACGAGGCGAAGAACAGTCCGAAGTTCGGATGGTCGAGGATCTTTCCCTTCGGGCCGATGGACGCGACCGCGCCGAGCCCGCCGAGTGTCATCGCCGCGAACGCGGCCACCGTCACCCTGGCGCCGCCGAGCCGGTCACCGAGCCGACCGCCGAGCGGACGGGCCACCGAACCGACCAGCGCACCGAGGAATCCGTAGCTGAGCGCGACGTCGGCCCGGTCGAACAGCGCCGGGTTCTTCAGCAGCGCCGGAAACGCCGTCGAGTACCCGATGAAGGAGCCGAACGTACCGATATAGAGAAAGGACATGATCCAGGTCTGGCCGCGGCGCGCCGCCGACGCGGTGGAGGCGACATCGGCGCGCGCGTCACGGAGATTGTCCATGAACAGCAGGGCACCGACCGCGGCGATGATCGCCAGCGGAATGTAGATCAGCCCGATCCGGGCGAGCGCCGTGCCGGTGCCGGCCGCGATCACGGTGGCCCCGAGCTTCTGGATCACGGCCACGCCCAGGTTGCCGCCGGCCGCGTTCAGCCCGAGCGCCCAGCCCTTCTCCTTCTCCGGGTAGAAGAAGGAGATGTTCGTCATCGACGACGCGAAGTTCCCGCCCCCGACGCCGGCCACCGCCGCGATCAGCAGCAGCCAGCCCATGGACAGCTCGGGATGCTGCACCGCCCACATCATCAGCCCACAGGGGACGATGAGCAGCAGCGCCGAGAAGATGGTCCAGTTCCGCCCACCGAAGGCGGGGACCGCGAAGGTGTAGGGCAGCCGCAGGAAGGCCCCCACGCCGGAGGGCACCGCCACCAGCCACAGCTGCTGGTCGGTGGTGAGCGAGAATCCGGCCGGCCCCGGCCCGCCATGCGAGTTCGCGCCCATCTTGATGACCAGAATGCTCCACATGACCCACACGGAGAAACCGAAGTGCTCCGCGACCACGGACCAGAGAAGGTTCCGGCGGGCGATACGGCGACCGGTGCCGTTCCAGAACTCGGCATCCTCGGGACGCCACTCGTCGATCCACCGGCCTGATCGGCGGCCACCCCGCCCTGAGCGGGCCGGGTCCGTGTCGGATGTGCTCATGATGGGGGCTCCTCGGGCCGGTCACGAATACAGGTCATCTCGTCGCCGGCGACGCTAGGGATCACGTGTTTCGCCCCCTCCGACCGACCGATTACACGCCGGGAAAACACTTCTCTCGCCGCTCCCGTGCCCCCGGTGAGCGCTGTCTCGAACCTCCTCGACCATAGGGCATGGCGGCCGTCGGGCGTTCGTGTCACAACGGGGTTTCGGGTGCGTCACCGGTCGTCGGCGCGGGGTGTGTGAGGGCCGTAATCGAGGCTCCACGCCCGGCGTGACGCCCCGGAAACGTGGCCTGCCTACGGTCGGGACGCACCCGGTCACGCCGCCGGGCCCGCCCCCGACCGCGGAGGATGTGGTGTCCCCGTACCAGGCCCGACCCCCTGCGACCCGGACCATGGCGATCCTCCACGACGCCTCGACCTCCGCCCCTGACCCGTCGGCCTCGCCCGAGCCGCGCCCGGCCGAGGGCGCGGGCGAGGGCGGCCCCGTCCGCTCGGTGTGCTCCTACTGCGGGGTCGGCTGCGGGATGCTGCTCGACGTCGACGTCACGGCCCCGGGCGGCAGCCGGCTGCGCAGGGTCGCCGGCGACCGGGAGCATCCGGCGAACGCCGGGCGGCTGTGCACCAAGGGTGCGACCAGCGCCGAGATGCTGGCCGCGCCCGGTCGCCTCGCCACGGCGCGGATCCGGTCCGAGCGCGGCGGCGAGCCCGTCGACACTGCGCTGGACGAGGCGATCGTGACGGTCGCCGACCGGCTGCGGGCGATCATCGACGAGCACGGCCCGGACGCCGTCGCCCTGTACGTGTCGGGGCAGATGACCCTGGAGGCGCAGTACCTGGCGAACAAGCTCGCGAAGGGCTTCATCGGCACCAACCAGATCGAGTCGAACTCGCGGCTGTGCATGGCCAGCGCCGGCAGCGGCTACAAGCTGTCCCTCGGCGCCGACGGGCCGCCGGGCTCGTACGACGACTTCGACCACGCCGATCTCTTCCTCGTCATCGGGTCGAACATGGCCGACTGCCACCCGATCCTGTTCCTGCGGCTGATGGAACGGGTCCGCGCCGGCGCGAAGCTGATCGTCGTCGACCCGCGGCGCACCGCCACCGCCGCCAAGGCGGACCTGTTCCTGCAGGTCAGGCCAGGCACGGACCTGGCGCTGCTCAACGGGCTGCTGCATCTGCTGGCGCAGGCCGGCCAGCTCGACAAGGTGTTCATCGACGAGCACACCGACGGCTGGGACGCGATGCCCGCCCTGCTCGCCGACTACCCGCCGGACGCCGTCGCCGCGATCACCGGCCTCGCCGAGGACGACCTGCGCCAGGCGGCGTCGTGGATCGGCGCCGCCGCCGGCACCTGGATGAGCTGCTGGACGATGGGCCTCAACCAGAGCACCCACGGCACCTGGAACACGAACGCCCTGGTCAACCTGCATCTGGCGACGGGTGCGATCTGCCGTGAGGGCGCCGGGCCGTTCTCGCTGACCGGCCAGCCGAACGCGATGGGCGGCCGGGAGATGGGATACATGGGCCCTGGCCTGCCCGGGCAGCGCTCCGTGCTGGACGCCGCCGACCGCACGTTCGTCGAGCAGCGCTGGGGCCTGCCCCCGGGCCGGCTGCGCACCGACATCGGCCGCGGCACCGTGGAGATGTTCGAGAAGATGGCCGCCGGCGACATCCGGGCCTGCTGGATCATCTGCACCAATCCCGTCGCCTCGGTCGGAAACCGCGCCACCGTCCTCGCCGGCCTCGCCGCCGCGGAACTCGTCGTCGCCCAGGACGCCTACGCCGACACCGAGACCAACGCCCACGCGGACGTCCTGCTGCCGGCGTCGATGTGGGCGGAGACCGACGGCGTGATGGTGAACTCGGAGCGCAACCTCACCCTCACCCGCCGGGTCGTGGACCCGCCGGGGGAGGCGCTGGCGGACTGGCAGATCATCGCCCGCGTCGCCGCCGCGATGGGCTACGGCGAGGCGTTCGACTACGCGAGCGCCGAGGACGTCTTCGCCGAGATCCGCGGGTTCCACAACCCGGCCACCGGCTACGACCTGCGCGGTGTCAGCTACGAACGGCTGCGGAAGGGTCCGGTGCAGTGGCCGGCCGCGCCCGGCGCCGACGCGCGCAACCCGATCCGCTACCGCAACGACGGGGTGAGCCAGCCGCTGCTGACCCGCGCCGACGGCTCCCGCCCCCGCCTGGTGTTCGCCACGGCCGGGGGGCGCGCCGTGTTCCACCCCCGCCCGCACGTGCCACCCGCCGAGATGCCCGACGACGACCATCCGTTCTGGCTCAACACCGGCCGCGTCGCGCACCAGTGGCACACACTGACCAAGACCGGGCGGGTCGCGAAGCTCAACCGGCTCAACGGCGGCCCGTTCGTCGAGGTCAACCCGCACGATGCCGGCAAGCTGGGCATCGCGGACGGCGACAGTGTCGCGATCGTCTCGCGGCGCGGCCGGGCCGTGCTACCAGCGGTCGTCACGGACCGGGTGCTGCCCGGCGGATGCTTCGCCCCGTTCCACTGGAACGACCTGTACGGCGAGGACGTGACCGTCAACGCTGTCACGAACGACGCCGTGGACCCGATCTCGTTCCAGCCCGAGCTGAAGGCCTGCGCCGTCGCCCTCGCCCGGGTCGACGCCGAGCCGCCGGCCGCGCCCGCCGCGGATGCTCCCCCCACCGGCGACGCCCTGGCCGGCGGCGCGCCGCAACGCGGCGACCAGGCGGGCGATGACCAGGCGGGCGGCGATCAGGCGGGCGGCGCACGGACCGCCACTGACCAGGCCGCCACTGACCAGGCCGCCGCGGCTGGCCCACTCGGTACCGCCGACACCGCGGCGGCGTCGCCGTCGGGCGCGATGGCCGCTGCCGCGGGCGGGCTGAACGCCGTGCTCGGCCTCACGACCGCCCCGCCGGTCCTCACCGAGCCGCAACGTCACTACCTGACCGGCTTCCTCGCGGCGCTGGGCGCATCCCCACCGTTCCCCGGGGTCACCCCACGCCTGCCGGACGACGCGCCGTTCGAGCCGAACACCGCCGGCTGGATCAACGGATTCCTCGCCGGCGGCCTGGCCAGGGCGACCCCCTCCCCTGGTCACTCCCCCGCCATCGCTCCCACCGCCCCCGGCACTGGCGCGGGCGCCGGGTCACACCGCGCCGGCGGCGCGGACGGTGTCGAGGGCGGACCGGACGGCGATCGGGCCGGCGGTCCCGGCGACGGCGCGGACGCGGCCGGGGCGCGGACGGTGCAGGTGCTGTGGGCGTCGCAGACCGGCAACGCCGAGCAGGCCGCGGACGCCGTGCGCCAGCGTCTCGACGAGGCGGGCTGGTCCACGCGGCTGCGGGCGATGACCGAACCCGCCGGCGACGTGCTGCGCGAGCCGGGCGATCTGATCGTGGTGAGCAGCACCTTCGGCGACGGCGACGCCCCGGACAACGGCGAGGCGTTCTGGACGACGCTGCGCGCCGCCGACGCCCATCGGCTGGAGGGTCGCCGTTTCGCCGTGCTGGCTCTCGGGGACTCCAGCTACGCCGAGTTCTGCGGCCACGGTCGCCGGCTCGACCAGCGGCTCGCCGAGCTCGGTGCGCAGCGCCTCGTTCCCCGCGTCGACTGCGAACCCGAGTACGACGACGCCCTCGCCGACTGGCTCGACCGCGTCGTCACCGCCCTCGCGGACGTCCCCACGGCTCCCGCCGCCGACGGCTCCGCGGACGCCACCGACGCCGCTGGCATCACCGCGGCTGCCGGAGCCCCTGACGCCGGCCTGGCGACGGCGGGCCGTGTCCCGCGGCCCCGCGCGTCCGGCGAACCGACGGCCCGTGCGCCGCGGGTGGGGACGCGGCAGGCGGACGTCCCCGGCGGCGGGGCACCGTCGCGGGCGAACCCGCATCCGGCGCCACTCGTCGGCAACCTGCTGCTGAGCCGGGCGGGCTCGGAGAAGGAGGTGCGGCGGTTCACGTTCGACCTGTCCGACGGGGCGGTCGACTACGCCGTCGGCGACGCCCTCGGGGTGTGGCCGGCCAACTGTCCGCGTCTGGTCGACGAGTGGCTCGAGCTCACCGGCCTCGACCCGGCCGCCGTCGTCGACCTGGACGCACGCACCGATCTGCGCGGACCGGGCGGCGCCGGCGGGACGATGACGCTGGCCGCCGCGCTGCGTCAGCGGCTGGACATCACCTCGGTGCGCCCCGAGCTGCTGCGCTTCGTCGCCGAGCGGACCCACGACCCGCGGCTGCGCTCGCTGCTGCGCCCGGACAACCAGCTCGAACTCGCCAAGTGGACGTGGGGCCGGCAGGCCGCGGACGTCCTGACCGAGTACCCGGTGCGGGCCGACGCCGAGGAGTGGCTGGGGGTGCTGCGCGCGCTGCGGCCACGGCTGTACTCGATCTGCTCGTCACCGCTGGTCGACCCGCGCGCGGTGAGCCTGACGGTGTCCGTGGTGCGCTTCGCGGGCGGCGACGGCCGGGCCCGCAAGGGCGTGTGCTCGACCTACCTCGCCGACGCCGATCCGGGCCTGCCGGTGCCGGTGTTCGTGCAGCGCTCCCCGCACTTCCGCCCGCCGGCCGACGACGGCGCACCCGCGATCATGATCGGGCCAGGGACGGGGGTGGCGCCGTTCCTCGGCTTCCTGCAGGAGCGCCGGGCCCGCGGGGCCCGCGGCCGCAACTGGCTGTTCTTCGGCGAGCAGCGCCGCGCCACCGACTTCTACTACGCCGACGACCTCGCCGAGCTCGCCGACGCCGGCACCCTGAGCAGGCTCGACCTGGCGTTCTCCCGCGATCAGCGGGCCCGCGTCTACGTCCAGGACCGCATGCGCGAGCACGCGGCCGAGCTGTGGTCGTGGCTGTGCGACGGCGCGCACGTCTACGTGTGCGGGGACGCCACCCGCATGGCCCGCGACGTCGACCGGGCGCTGCGCGAGATCGCCGAGGCGCACGGCAGGCTCGACGCGGACGAGGCCGCCGCCTATGTCCGCCAGCTCGCCGCCGACCATCGCTACGTCCGCGACGTCTACTGAGGTCGCGGGAAAGCCTGGCCCGGACGTCAGCCCGCGCCGCGGGCGGGCCTGGGCCACGGGCGGGCCTGGGCCGGGCGCGGGCTGACGCGGGGCGCCGTCGCCGGAGACTCGGACGGCGGCGCCGCGGACTCCGGTCGGCGGCGGGAGCAGGGGACGGGCCGAACCGGATCCGCGGGCATGGGGCGCGCCGGTGCGGGCGCGAGGACCGAACGGGTCAGGTGCCGAGCACGAGGTTGGTGCCCCGCACGTTGAC
The DNA here is from genome assembly GCF_059816245.1 of Frankia sp. RB5. Lineage (NCBI taxonomy): Bacteria > Bacillati > Actinomycetota > Actinomycetes > Frankiales > Frankiaceae > Frankia > Frankia sp. RB5. Next base: position 41,303 of record NZ_JCBATA010000027.1, on the reverse strand, counting down.
GGAGGCGGCCGGCAGCGGGGCCGGCGCGGGGCCGCCCTTGACCGAGCCGTCGGCGATGCTGAACCGGCTGCCGTGGCAGGGGCACATGATCAGGCCGTCGCTGACCTTGTTGACCTGACAGCCCTGGTGCGTACAGGTGCTGCTGAACGCCTTGAAGCTGCCCGCGGTCGGCTGCGTCACCACGACCTTCTGCGCGGAGAAGATCATGCCGCCGCCGACGGGGACCTCGCTGGTCGCGCCGAGGACGGTCCCGCCCGCGCCGGCGCCGGCGTCCGCGGAGGGAGCGGCGGAGCTCGCCCCGCCGTAGGCGCCACCCGAACCCGTCGTGCTCGACGGAGCCGCGTTGGAGTCGCCAGAGCTGCCGCAGCCGGCGAGCACGAGGCCGGCACCGGCCCCGACGGCGGCGACCCCCAGCACGCCGCGCCGGGACGCCGCCCGGCCCTGGCCCGAGGCCTCGTCGGCGGCGTGCCGCGCGCAGGGGGAGTCCGGCCCGCAGGTGATGGCCCGCTCGGTGGCGGCGGGGGCGAGCTCGGGAAGGGAGGCCATGCGTCTGCTCCTTGTACGTCGTCGGGCCGTGCCGTGCCAGGATCAGGTTCACCGAGGGACACGGACGGGAGCCCTGGCCGGTTCAGCCGCAAATGGTGTGATTTCGGAAAACACGGTGCTCGGACGATCGTCCCTGGTCGGCACCAGCTCGGTGGATCATGGGGACAGCGGACGTGCGGCGCCGGGGGTGGCGCCGCGGGGGTGGCGCCTGGGTCGGTCGGGCCGTGCCCGGTCGCCAGCCTCGCCGTCACCCCTGACCACCATTCGTCACCGTGCAGCCACACTGTCGCATGCGCGACACCACGCCGTGTGTAACCCCGGTACCTATCTCCTGGTGTGCTGAGGACGGCGACGGTGCCGGGTGTCCAGCCACACCCGGGAAGGACCAGGCGGCAGGCCCGGCGAGCGACGGGGGCGGAGGCGCCACACGGTGATCGGCGACGCCCGGAGGGGACGGCGGATGCCCGGCGCGGCCCACGCGTCCGCTGAGGGGCCGCCGGCCCCCGGCGGCGACGCGAGCGCGGTCCCGGGCGCCGAGGCGGGGCCGAGGCTGCGCGTCGTCGGAACGGAGGACGTCTACCCGAACTGGGACGCGATCTACCGGGACAACATCGACCGGATCTACCGCCTGATGTACGCCAAGGTCGGCAACCGGGCCGATGCCGAGGACCTGACCGCCGAGGTCTTCCTGACCGCGCTGCGGCCGCTGCGGGTGTCGGCGAGTGTCGGCGAGGTCCGCGCCTATCTGCTCGCCGTCGCCCGCACGACCCTCGCCGCCCACTGGCGGCGCACCCTGGGGATCGTGGTGACGACACTGGATGGTGAGCAGCTGGAGGCGGCCGCCGGCCAGAGTCGCGAGACGACCCCGGACGCCGGCGGCGGCTCGTCCACGGCCGGGCCGGCGGACGGTCAGGCCCCGCAGGCGGAGACGATCCTGGCCGGGCTGTCACCACGGGACGAACGGATCCTGAGGCTACGGTTCCTGGAGTCGCGGTCGATTCGGGAGGCGGCGGCCGAGCTGGGGGTGACCGTCGCGAACGCGAAGGTCCTCCAGCACCGGGCGTTGCGCCGGGCGGCCGAGCTGACCCGGCGGAGGGAGGCGTGATGCGACGTGACCCGCGCCGGCGCGGTGCGCGCCGACCCGATGCGCGCGACCACATCGAGGATCTGCTCGCCGACCGCCGGCCCCAGCCGTTCCCGGCCACCGACGAGGACGCCGCCGAGCTGCGGGCCGCCATCACCCTGCGCGCCGCGGCGCCCGGCGCCGACACCCCCGACCCGGACTTCGTCGCCGCCCTGCACCGACGGCTGGCCGCGGCCGCCGAGGCCGACGCACGGGCGGACGTCGAGGGGCGGGCCGACGCCGGAACCGCTCTCACCGGCGAGCACGCACGGCCGCCGGCGTCGGCACAGGCCAACCCACCCGAGACGAGGCCCGCCGGTGAGGCCGCGGCCGGCCCGCCGCGGCCCGCGCTCGGTGAGGCGCGGCGCACGGGGGGCGGCACGCGGCGGCGGTTCGTGACGGTCGGATCGATCGCGGCGGCGGGGACCGCGGCCGGCGTGGCGGTCGGGGCTGTCGTCGGGCGCGCGACCGGCGACGACGACGCGCCCTCGACGACCGCGACCGACGACGTCCTGATGCCCACGACGGCGTCCTGGTGGACCGTCGCGACCAGCCAGGACCTGCCGGAGGGCGGCGTGCGGGCGTTCGACCTCGGCACGGTGTCGGGTTTCGTGCGGCGCACGGAAGGCCAGGTCCGTGCCGTGTCCGGTGTCTGCACCCACCAGGGCTGCCAGCTCGCCCTCGACGCGGCGGCCCGCCGCCTCGCCTGCCCCTGCCACCGGACGGTCTTCGCCCTGACCGGCGAGGTCGTCCACTCCCAGCTGCGCACACCGCCCCGCACGCTGCCCGAGATCCAGGTCCGCGAGGTGTCCGGCAAGGTCCAGGTCCTCGCCCCGCCCCGGCCCGCCTGACCCACACCCGCACGACCCCCACTCGGTTCCGGGCATTTCCGCGCGGTGTCTCGACAATGCTGGAACGGGCCCGGTGCCACGTTCAGGAAAATCGGCCGAGGTGTAACCCGCTCTCCTATCAGTAGGTGAGGAGTCCGCACCGGCGCGGACCGCGACGACACAGGCCCGCCAGGGGCCGGATCGGTTCTGTGGTGACACTGACCTCCGCCAGCCGACGGCAACGCATGCCGTACACGGCGGCCATTCTCCTGACACTCGCGCTGGCCGTTCTCGCGGCCTGCGGCTCGAACGGTTCGCCGTCCGCGGCCGCGTCCGCCGCGCCGCCCGCCTTCAATTCCGGGACGAACGGCACCGGCGCCTCGGCCGCGCCGGGAACCACCACGGCGGGAACGCCCATGCCAGGTATGTCGACGCCAGGTATGTCGACGCACGGAATGAGCATCCCCGCGGCCGGCGCACCCGGCGCGGCTGCGGCCGGGAAGCCCGTCGCCGGAAACGCCGTCGACATCAGGAACTTCGCGTTCGCGCCCGGCGACCTGACCGTCCGCGTCGGCACGACGGTCACCTGGACGAACCGGGACGGCGACGCGCACACCGTCGTCAGCACGAACGGGCCGCTGCACTCGAGGACCCTGAACACCGGCGACACCTACCAGTACACGTTCACCAGGGCGGGGACCTATTCCTACCTGTGCTCCATCCACCCGTTCATGGTCGGCACCGTGCGGGTGACGGCGTGAGCGCCCCGCGGCCGCCCGGCGCCGCCGACGGCCCGGGGATGTCACGGCGCCAGCTGACCCGACACGCGTCGTGGTTCGGCGCGGCGGTCGGCCTGACCGTCGTCGGCGGGGAGGTGACCCGGCACGTCGTGGGCGGGTCGAGTGCCACCGCCTCCCCCGCGCCGATCCCGGACATCCGTTTCGTTCAGGTCAGCGACAGCCATCTCGGCTTCACCGGGAAGGCGAACCCGGACGTCACCGGATCGTTCGAGCGGGCCATCAACCAGGTGAACGCCCTGCCGAACCGCCCGGACTTCGTCGTGCACACCGGGGACCTGACCCACCTGTCCACCCCGGCGCAGTTCGACCAGGTGAAACAGATGATGTCCGGGCTGCGGACGCCGGCAGTGTACACGGTGCCCGGGGAACACGATTCGGTCGACGACGGCGGGCGCGCCTATCGGGCCGCGTTCGGCGCTGGGACGCGCGGGGAGGGCTGGTACAGTTTCGACCTGCGGGGTGTGCATTTCATCGGCCTGGTGAACACCTTCACCCTGGAGGCGCTGGGTCATCTCGGCGCCGATCAGATCGATTTCGTCCGCAAGGACGTCGCCGGACTTTCCGCCGACACCCCGATCGTCGTCTTCAGCCACATTCCGCTGTTCGCCATGTACCCGAAGTGGGGCTGGGGAACGGACGACGCGGCGGCGGTCCTCAACCACCTGCGGCGATTCTCGTCGGTCACCTGCCTCAACGGGCACGTGCACCAGCTGTTCACCAGGCGCGAGGGAAACGTGACCTTTCACAGCGCGACGACGACCGCGTATCCCCTTCCCCGTCCCGGCCAGGCCCCCGCGCCCACGCCTCAGACACTGCCCGCCGGCATGCTCGCCGGCGCGCTCGGCATCCGCGAGGTCACGTACCATCCGGGAAATCCCAGCCTCGCCCTCACCGACAGCAGGCTCGCGTGACCGGCCCGGAGCTGACACGGCGAACGCCCGGCGCTTCCGGCGCCCCCGACATTTCTGGCGCTTCCGACGCGCCGGCCTCGGCCGCCCGGGCCGGTGGCTGGTGGCGGGTGGTCTGGCAGTGGTGGTGGACGAACCCCCGTGAGCTCGCCGGCCGGATCGTCGCCGTGGCGCTGCTCACCGCCAGCGGGTACATCCACCTGGACCTCTACAGCGACGGGTACCGGGTCATCCCGAAGGTCGGCGACATGTTCCTGCTGCAGGAGAGCGGGGCGTTCGCCGTCTCGGCGCTGCTCCTGCTACGGGCCACGCCCCTGCTGCGGCTCGCGGCCGCAGGCCTGGCCGCGGGCGCGCTGATCGGTTTCGTCCTGTCCCGCACGGTGGGCGTGTTCGACTTCACCGAACGCGGTCTGCAGCCGTCCCCCGACGCGCTGCTCAGCGTGCTGACCGAGGTGGCGCTGCTCCTCGTCCTCGCCACTCCCCTCGCCGCCCGGGCGCTGCGCCGGTCGTCCGCGGGGGGCTGACCGGCCGCGCCGGACTGGCGCGCATCGCTGCCGCCGACGCCTCCGGGACGGGCCCCACCCGCTCATCCCGGCGGCGTCGGCGGCCGGCGTGCGCGAGGATGCGTCGCATGCGGTTCGTGGGGATGCGTGACGGGCACCGGGTCGACGTCGGCGTGCTGGTGCCGGCCGGCGGAAACGGCCCGGCGCCGTCGGTGGCCCGCCTCACCGACGTCGACGACTTCTACGCCGACCTCGCCGGCTGGACCACCCGCGCCCGCACGCTGCTCGCCAGCCCCGCACCCGGCACGTCCACCCCCGGCGCGCTCGGCCCCGGCGCGCTCGGCCCCGGCACACCCAACCGCGTCGCGCTCGGCCCCGACGGACCCGACGGCGTCACGCCATACCGCGTCACGCCCAACAGCCTCGCGCCCAACAGCCTCACGCCCAACAGCCTCGCGCCCAACAGCCTCGCGCCCGACGGGGTCTCGCTCGCGCCGCCTGTACCCGCCGGGGCGCGGATCCTCGGCATGGGGCTCAACTACCACGCGCACGCCGCAGAGATCGGTTCGGCGCCACCGAAGCGCCCGCCGCTGTTCGGTCGGTGGACGGCCTCGCTGTCCGTGGACGGCACCCCGGTCCCCGTTCCGCCAGGGGAGCGCGGGCTGGACTGGGAGGGCGAGCTCGCGGTCGTCGTCGGCGCCCGGCTGACCGACGTCGACGAGGACACCGCGGCCCGCGCCGTGTTCGGCTACGCGGTGTTCAACGACCTGAGCGCCAGGCGGGCCCAGGGTGCCTCGGCGCAGTGGACGCTCGGCAAGAACGCCGACCGCAGCGGCCCGATGGGCCCGGTGGTGACCGCCGACGAGGTCGGCGATCCGGCGGCCGGCCTTCGGCTGATCACCCGAGTCAACGGCGAGATCGTCCAGGACGGCGACACGAGCGACATGATCTTCTCGATCGGCCACATCCTGTCCTTCGTCAGCCGCACGCTGACGCTGAACCCCGGCGACGTCCTGATCACCGGCACCCCCGCCGGCGTCGGCTACGTCCGCACTCCCCCGCGCTATCTGGTCCCCGGCGACGTCGTCGAGGTCGAGATCGACCGCGTCGGCCGCCTCCGCACCCCCATCGTCGACGCCTCCGCCCGCCCCTGACCGCCCCGCCCGGCCCGGTCCGCGTCCGAGGGGCTGCCACACCAGCCGACCGGGATCACGGTATTCGACGGGCCCACCTCCGAGCCGCCCATCTTGTCGGGCGCCGCCCCCACCGTCGTTCCACGAAACACCTCGACCCTGGAATCCGGCCAGCTCAGACGGCACGGCAGCCACCCCCAGCCAGTGCGCCGACCATGGGTGTCGGGCCACTGGACCCACGCTTCCCCCGGCCACGCGCCTCCACTATCCGGACATTCGCCCTATTCCCGGCGATGGCGCCGCGGGGGTTGGGTGGAAACGTCGGACAGGCAGCGGCCACGCCGCCTCCACCGCGAAAGCGAGGCCCACATGAGTACGTACGACACGATCGGCGGAGCAGCGTCCGTGCAGGCAGCGGTCGACGACTTCTACGTCCGCATCAACGCCGACCCGTCGCTGGCCCCCTACTTCGCCGGCCGCGACATCGCCAGCCTCAAGGAGCACCAGCGCGCCTTCATCGCCGCCGCGATCGGCGGCCCCGAGGTCTACCAGGGCCGCCCGATGCGCGCGGTCCACCAGCCCCTCGGCATCACCGACGCCCACTTCGACGCCGTCGTCACCCACCTGCTGGCCGCCATCTCCGGCCTCGGCGTCCCCGCCCCCACCGCCGCCGACATCGCAGCCGCCCTCGCCCCCCTGCGCGCCGACGTCGTCGCCGCCTGACAGTCGGTCTGCGCGATTCCACGCCCCGCGCTCACTCGATCCCGAGGTGAGCGCGGGGCGACCAGCGTGCTGGCGGTGCGGGCGGTGGGAAACGGTGCAGCAGGTGGCGGGCGGGGTCCGCGACGAGGATCGTGCCGTCGGACGTGGTGGTGAGGCCGACGGGCCGGGCCGGCCCGGCGGGGGCGACGGTGAAGGTGCGGACGCGGGCGTCGGATGTCAGTTCGCGGACGCGGGAGGAGTCGGGGTCGGCGAGCAGGAGGCCGCCGGCGGCGGTGACGGCGAGGGCGTGCGGGCGGCCGATGTCGGCGATGCGGGCGGGAGCGTCCTCCTCGGGTGAGGCGCCGTAGACCATGCCGGCGACGGTGGTGATGGTGCCGTCGGCGTGGATCGCGCGCAGGAGGCGGTTGTCGGTGTCGGCGACATAGACGATCTCGGTGGTGTGTGGCCCGACCACGGTGGTGATGACGGCGTGGGGGCGGCGGAGTTGGGCGAGCTGGGCGGGGCCGGCGTCGCCGGACTGGCCGGGGGTGCCGACGCCGGCGAGGGGAGCGGCGAGTCCGTCGGGGTCGACGCGGATGACCTGGTGGCCGCCGAGGGTGGTGACGAGCAGGCGGCCGTCGGCGTCCAGGCACAGGCCGTGGGGCTGGGCGAGGTCGAGCGTGGTGGCGGGGCGGGGCATCGGACCGGGTGGGGGGCCGGCGCGGCCGGTGCCGGCGACCGTGTCGATGCGGCCGTCGGGGGTGATGCGGCGCAGGCGATGGGTGAAGCTGTCGGCGACGAACAGGGTGCCGTCGGCGGCGAGGGCCAGGCCACAGGGGTTGTCCAGCTCAGCGTCGACGGCCGGGCCGCCGTCACCGCGTCCACCGCCGCGGCCGCAGCCGGCGACCGCGGTGATCGTCGCGTCGGGGTCGACGCGCACCACCCGGTGGCGCAGCCGCTGCGACACGAAGACCGCGCCATCCGGTGCCGCGACGACGCCGTACGGGTACTCGACCCGCAGCGCGCCGCCGCCCGTTCCCGCGTCGTGGGGTGTCCCTCGCGGGATCGTGCCGCCGCCGGGGAGAGTCCCGCCGTCGCCGCGGCTGCCGCGTCGGGAGGCTCGGCCCCCCGACGACCCACGGCGCAGCACAGCGGCCCATCGACGACCAGGCTCCGACGTGGGAGTGCCGTCGGACCCGGGACCGGCACCGGCCTCGGAACCGACATCGGTCATGGCCGGCAGGTCGGTAATGGCCGGCAGGGAGGCGGTGGGAGGCCGTCTGTCGGACGGCGGGTTGTTGGACTGAGGCCGCGTGTCGGGCGGCGGGGTGTTGGGAGGCCGCGTGTCGGGCGGCGGGGTGTCGGGCTGGGGCGAGGGTAGCGCGCGGGTCTGCGGCCCGAGCTGCTCCGGCGGCGTGCTGAGGGGCGACTCGCGGTGTACGGCTGGGATGGGCCTCGGGCCAGGCGGGATGGTCGAGGTCGCGGCGCGGGCGGCGTCGCGGATGTCGTCGTCGAGGCGGACGGGCAGGGGGGTGCGGGCGAGCCAGTCGGGGCCGAGGGCGTGGGCGGCGGCGGTGGCGAGGTCCAGGGCGAGGGCGTGGGCGGACGGGTGGCGGTCGGCGGGGTCCTTGGCCAGCGCGCGGGCGACGACGGCGGCGACGGCGGGCGGCACCGCGTCCAGCGGGGGTGGCGGGGTGCGCAGGTGCAGGGTCATGAGCTGGGTCATCGGCAGCGAGCGGGCGAACGGGGGGCGGCCGCTGAGCAGCTCATAGAGGACGACGCCGAGGGCGTACAGGTCGCAGGCGGGGCCGAGGGGACGGCCGTCGAACTGCTCGGGTGCCATGTAGACGGGGGTGCCGACGAACGTGCTGGGGGCCGCGCCGGAGGCGCCGACGAGCTTGGCGATGCCGAAGTCGGTGACCTTGAGCAGGCCGTCGGCGGTGAACAGCATGTTGTCGGGCTTGACGTCGCGGTGCAGGATGCCGCCGTCGTGGGCGCAGCGCAGGGCGGCGCAGGCGGCGAGGCCGACGGCGGCGACCGTGGCGACGGTCAGGCCGTTCGCGGCGAGGGTGCGGGCGCTGCCGCCGGCGAGGCGCTCCATCACCAGCAGGCACAGGTCGGCGGACTCGACATAGTCGTAGATACCGACGATGTGGGGATGGTCGAGGCCGGCGAGCACCCGGGCCTCGGCGAGGAAGCGGCCGTGGGCGCCGCCGTCGGAACCGGCCGTGGACAGCACCTTGATGGCGACGCTGCGGCCAAGCCGACGGTGCCGCCCGGCGAGCACCACCGCGTGGCCGCCGTGGCCGAGCACCGCCGTCACGTCATAGGCCGGCAACGCGTCGGCGACCCGTTCGGTGACCGATCGCTGCGACCCGAACCCGCCCGGCCGCGCCGACCCCGCACTGTTCATCGCCGCCACGGCCCTCGCGTCGACGACCCCCCTGCCCACGAGCCCCTCGGTGACACGGTGAGGCTCAGCCGCAGGGCGGATCGTAGCCGAGGTCGGGCAGGTACTGCTTCCATTCGGCGCGGGTCAGCGGGTCGCCGGCGCGGGAGCAGAGGGCCGACTCGGTGGCCCGGGCGTCCAGGCTCCAGACGAACCCCACGACCTGGTAGGGCGCGCCGACGACGTACGCACCCGTCGGCGCGAACGCGACCGCGGCGAAGCCGTTGTACCGGCCGGCGAACGTCGCGTACGGTTTCGGGTCCCCGCCGCCGGAGACGTCCCACAGCCGCACGACCCCGTTCGCGCCGCCGACGGCCGCCGCCATGAGCCGGCTGTCGGGGCTGAACTCGATCGCGTTGACGCCGGCACCCAGACCGATCAGCGGGGTGAGCGCGCGCGGGGCCCGCCGGTCGCGGACGTCCCACCGGGCGATCTGGGTGTCGAAGCTGCCGACCGCGAGGGTGTCGCCGTCGCGGCTGAACGCGACGGTGATCAGCGCGCTGGTGAAGCCGCCGATCGTGCCGAGCCCGACCGGATGGTCGAGGTTGGTGACGTCCCACAGCCGGACTGTACGGTCACTGCTGCCCGACGCGAGGGTGCGCCCGTCGGGGCTGAAGCTGACCGTGGACACGTCGTAGCGCTGCCCGCCGAACACGGCCCGCTGGCGGGGGGCGGCGCGGTCGGCGATGTCCCACAGGGCGATGCGGGCGTCGGAGCCGGCGAGCGCCAGCGTGCGCCCGTCCGGGCTGATCTTCAGGTCGGCGATGCCGCCGATGCCGGGATGCACGGTGGCGAGCACGCGGGGGTGGCGCGGGTCGGCGACGTCCCACAGCAGGACGGTGCCGTCGAAGCCGGTGGTGGTGTCGAGGCTCGCGGCGACGAGGACCTTGCCGTCGGGGGTGAAGCGGACGTTGTCGGCGGCGGCGTTCAGCCCGGTGAGCTCGGCGGCGGGCACCGGGCGGGCCGGGTCGGTGGTGTCCCACAACCGAACGGTGTTGGCATAGTCGCCGGTGGCCACCACCCGCCCGTTCGGGGCGACGGCCGTCGACCACAGGAACTTCGACGCTCCGACGAGGGTGGCGCCGGGGACGTCCCACAGCCGCAGGGTGCGGTCGTCGGCGCCGCTGGCCAGCGTCCGCCCGTCGGGGCTGAACGCGACCGACCAGACCTTCGATCCGTGCGGGAGGACGGCGACGGTGTCACCGTGGCGGGTCGGGTCGTAGATCTCCACGGCGTTGCTCGCCGCGACGGCGACCAGGCCCGCCGTGTTCACCGCGACCGACGTGACGGCGCGGACCTCGTCGATGACCTGCACGACGGTGGGATGGCGCGGGTCGCTGACGTCGTAGACGCGGGCGGTGGTGTCATCGCCGCCGGTGACGGCGAGCCGGCCGTCGGGGCTCAGCGCCACCGAGCGGATCGTCGTCGAGGCGCTGAGCACGACGTTCGAGCCGACCTCGCTGGTCAGCTCGCCGAGCGGCGCCGGGGCGGCGACGTCACGCACGTCCCACAGCAGCGCGCGGCCGTCGTCGCCGCCGGTGAGCAGCTCGGAGCCGTCGGCGCTGTAGGCGAGTGCCCGCACGTTCGCGGTGTGCGCGGTGACGGCGCCGACCTGGCGGACCGCGGCGACGTCCGCGACGCTCCACAGCCGCACCTGCGCGCCCCAGCCGCCGGTGGCGAGGATCCGCCCGTCGGGGCTGAACGCCAGCCCGTACACCGAGTCGGTGGCGCCGGGCAGGGTCGCGGCGAGTGCCGGGTGGGCCGGGTCGGTCAGCGTCCACAGCCGCACGGTGCGGTCGTCGCCGCCGGTGGCGAGGTAGCGGCCGTCCGGGCTGAAGGCGACGGACTTCACCGCGAGTCGGTGCCCGCGGATGGTGGCGAGCGGCGTGCGCCGGGACGGGGCGGCGGCGTCCCACAGGGCGACCGACCAGTCGTCGCTGGCGGCGGCGACGAGACGGCCGTCGCGGCTGTAGGCGACGGCGCCGATCGGGCGGGTCTGGCTGCCGAGATGGCGGGTGGCGAAGCCGTAGCCGCTGGCGAACGTCGACAGCAGGGCGCTGCGCGCCTCCGGCGTCGGGGCGAGCCGGTAGGCGACGGCGGCGAGCTGGGCGGCGGCGAGGGGGTCGGCGGCGCGCAACTGCGCGGCCTGCCGGCCGATCGCGACCGAGCGGGCCTCGTCACGCTCGTCGGCGACGCGGGCCCGCTGCCAGAACGCGAACGCCATCGCCCCGCTCGCGACGAGGACCAGCACCGTCAGGGCGGCGACGAGCTGGCGCAGCCGTCGGGTGCGGCGCGCCTCGACGTGGCGGGCCGCCTGCTCGGCGGCGACGGAGGCGGCGAGGAAGTCGCGGGCCGCCGGGGTCGACGCCGACCCGCCTGGCTCGTTGTCGACCGACTCGCGGGCGGCGGCCAGCCGGCTGCCGGTGAACAGGTAGGACGGGTCGCGCCCGCCGTTGTCCCAGCTCGTCGCGGCGTCGGCGAGGCGCTGGCGGGCCACGGCCGCGGCCCGGTCGACCTCGATCCACTCACGCAGCCGCGGCCACGACCGCAGCAGCGCCTCGTGCGAGATCTCGACGCTGTCCGCGTCCGCGGTCACCAGCCGCGCCCCGACCAGCGCGTCCAGCACGCCGGCGACCACCGTCGACGGCGCGGCCGGCAGCGTCGTCGCGCCCGCGGTCGTCCCCGCCGTCCCCGCCGTCCCCGGCTCCCGCGGCTCCCGCGGCTCCCGCGGCTCGGACAGGGCGAGCAGCTCGGCGCGGGGGACGCGGCGGCGGGTGTCGTCGGTGCCGTCGCCGAAGCGGACCAGCCGCAGCATGATCTGCCAGGCGAGGTCCTGGCCGGCGGCGTCGAACGCGCCGAAGGTCTCCTCGGCGGTACGGGCGATCGCCCCGCGCAGACCGCCGACCCGCAGATAGCCGGCGACCGTGAGGGTGCCGTTCTCCCGCTCCTGCCAGGTGGCGCGCAGCGCGTGGGCGAGCAGCGGCAGCGATCCCGGGTCGGCGACGACGCCGTCCTCGCTCGCGCCGAGGTCGTGCACCATCAGGTCGACGAGGCCCGGTTCCACCGCGAGGCCCACCGTCTCGGCCGGGCGGACGATGGCGTCGCGCACCTCGGCGGCGGTCATCGGGCCGACGACCACCTGGCCGCGCTGCAGCGCGTCGACCAGCTCCGGGTGGGCGGCGCACCAGCCGTAGAAGTCCGCGCGCACGCCGAGGACGACGACCGCAGGCGGGCTGTCCGCCCCGTCCCCGCGGGCGGCGGCGACGAGCGCGCGGATGAAGGCGGTGCGCTCCCGCTCATCGGCGCACAGGGTGAACGTCTCCTCGAACTGGTCGACGACGATCACCACCCGCCGGGTCGCCCCGGCCCCGCCGGCCGCCGGGCGCAGCGCGAGCAGGTCCGCGAGGGCGCCGACGAAGCGCTCCGGTTCGGACACGACGTCCAGCCGGGCCGCGGCGAGCACCGACAGCCCCGCCGCGGCCGCGAGCCGACCGGCCAGCTCACGTGCCGGATGATCGGTGGGGGTCATCACCACCTGCGGCCAGCCGCGCGCCCCCGCCACCGCGCCGCGGGCAAGCGCCGGCAGCAGGCCGGCGCGCAGCAGCGACGACTTCCCCGATCCGGACGCCCCGACGAGCACCAGCGGACCGGCGCCGCCGAGGCGGTCCTCCAGGCGGGACAGCGCGTCGGCGACGGCCCGTTCGCGGCCGAAGAACCACTGCCGCGTGCCACCGTCGAACGAGGCGAGCCCCGGATACGGGCACTGCTCGTCCGCGGCGGACGCCCGCCGGGCGAGGGCGCCGGACACGGCGGTCGGTCCGGGCTCCGCGCTCGCCCGGGGCACCTCGGCGGACCCGGACGCCGCGGGCGCTCCGGCCGGGTCGGCCGCCGGCCGCGGGACGGGTGTCACCACCGGTCCGGGGCCGTCCGCGAGCAGGGCGGTCGGGGCCGCGGCCAGGTCCGCGATCGGCGGTGTGTGCGCCACGTTGTACGCCATGATCACCTGGTCCGACCAGGTGGCGGCGCTGCGCAGCACGGTGTGGCCACGCATGGCCACCCGGCGGGTGGCGGCCCGGATCAGCCGCTCGACGGTGAGCTCGACCGGACCGTCCGGGTCGCCGTTGACCAGCAGGTGCGCCCACTCCTCGAGCAGCGGAGCCGGGCTCTGCCCGGTCCCGGGCGGCGGGGCGGAGACCAGGACGACGACCTCGACGTCGGGGCCGGCCGCGGCCAGGATCTCGGTGCCCTCCCCGGCGGCGCCCGGCGCAGCGGCCGGGCGTGGCGGTGCCTCGCCGTCCGGGACCCCGCGGTCGTCGGGAACGGCGTCATCACCCGGGACCGAGCGGCTGATCGGGACTGGTTGATCGCTCAGGACGACGCGCACGACGTCGACGACGACGAGTCGGCGCGGGGCCGGGCTCGCCGCGACCGCCGCCAGCAGCGAGGTCAGCGGCAGCCAGGTGTGCGCCAGGCGGTGGGGTCGGGTATCCGAGGCCGCCGTGCCCAGGTAGAGGGCGCCATCGCCGGCGGTGGCCAGAAGGCCCTGGAAACAGACCGCTAGCGCCTCGGCCGCGTCCTCGGCGACGTCCGCGACCGCCTCGCCGAGCTCCAGCGGGCTCGACGGGTCGGTGACCAGCCGCAGGCCTTCCTCGGCCAGGCCGCACCGGTCCACCAGCGCCCGCCCGAGGGCGGGTGGGGCGGCATGGCCACCCGTGCCCACCACCAGCGCCCGCGCGCCGGCGGCGCCCAGAACCAGTGGCGACGTCCGCGACGCCGATGACCGCATCACCCGTTGCCCCCCGATGCCTACGCGGGGTACCGAGCGCCCCAGCCCGGTCATTCGCCCACGCGGCGTCGCCATCGTAGAGGATTCGCGTGATTCCAGTACCGACCGGAACAGATGTCGTTGCGGCGCCTCTGTCGTTGCGGCGCCTCTCCGGGCGCGCCTGCGACCGCCCTGTCGCCGCCGACGGTCGTATCCGGCGGTCGGACGGGACGATGGTGGCCGCACGGCGGCCCGGCCTGGGCCCGCCGACGCCCGGGGTTCACCGTCCGACAGTTGCCGAAAACCGCGGAGAATACCTCCGGCGGGCATTTCACTGATCCACGGTCGAGCCAAACAGGAATTACGCAGCCAATACGCCAACGACCACCCATCGAAGGGCCTTTCCACGTCCGGCGTGTCACCTCCAGATGATCATCTGCTTCTGATATCGATTGGGCCCGTCACCGACGGCCACGGGGCCGGGGGGCCAAGCGGCGACAAGGTAGCGGTAAGGCGGATTTCGACTCTCCAGCTAGATGCCGAGCCAAAACGTCGATCCGACGGAATTCGCCGGAATGAACGGAGGCCGGGTGCGTCCGACGGCCGGGACAAGCCGGTATCGGACCCCCACCAGCAGCACGGCGGGACGAAGGCTGCCAGCCCAGCAGACCCACGGGAAACGAAGGGAAGAGCAGACAGCCAAGGAAACAGCCCCACTCACCATCACTCCCGGCCATCGCCGCCACGCGGCACACCACTTTCCCATCAATCCATTCACAGCAGAAACGGAGCATCAGATGAATCGTAACTCCCTGAACAGGGCCATCGTCAGAACAGCATTCATGCTGTCGGCGACGACTGGCGTGCTCGCCCCGCTGGCGATCGGCCAGGCGGCCATGGCCCAGGCGGCGGAGGTCCCGGGACCGGCCGGCGTGGTGAGCGGCACCCCGCAAGCCCTGAACATCTTCGATGATGACAAGGACCGAGGTCCCCAGGGACCGCGGGGACCGCAGGGTCCGCGCGGCTTCCAGGGACCGCAGGGCGCTCAGGGAGCTCAGGGAGCCCAGGGAGCCCAGGGCCCGCGCGGCTTCCAGGGACCCCGTGGCTACCAGGGACCCCGTGGCTACCAGGGAGCGCAGGGAGCCCAGGGAGCCCAGGGAGCTCAGGGCGCTCAGGGCCCGCGCGGCTTCCAGGGACCCCGTGGCTACCAGGGACCCCGTGGCTACCAGGGACCCCGTGGCTACCAGGGACCCCGTGGCTACCAGGGAGCTCAGGGAGCTCAGGGAGCTCAGGGAGCTCAGGGCCCGCGCGGCTTCCAGGGACCCCGTGGCTACCAGGGACCCCGTGGCTACCAGGGAGCGCAGGGCGCCCAGGGAGCCCAGGGAGCTCAGGGAGCCCAGGGCGCTCAGGGAGCCCAGGGCGCTCAGGGCGCTCAGGGCGCTCAGGGCCCGCGCGGCTTCCAGGGACCCCGTGGCTTCCAGGGACCCCGTGGCTACCAGGGAGCGCAGGGCGCCCAGGGAGCTCAGGGCGCTCAGGGCGCGCAGGGAGCGCAGGGAGCGCAGGGAGCGCAGGGAGCGCAGGGAGCGCAGGGAGCTCAGGGAGCCCAGGGAGCCCAGGGAGCGCAGGGAGCGCAGGGAGCTCAGGGCCCGCGCGGCTTCCAGGGACCCCGTGGCTACCAGGGTGCCCAGGGAGCCCAGGGAGCGCAGGGAGCTCAGGGAGCGCAGGGAGCGCAGGGAGCGCAGGGAGCGCAGGGAGCGCAGGGAGCGCAGGGAGCGCAGGGAGCGCAGGGAGCGCAGGGAGCGCAGGGAGCTCAGGGAGCTCAGGGAGCTCAGGGAGCTCAGGGAGCTCAGGGAGCTCAGGGCCCGCGCGGCTTCCAGGGACCCCGTGGCTACCAGGGACCCCGTGGCTACCAGGGAGCGCAGGGCGCCCAGGGAGCTCAGGGAGCTCAGGGAGCTCAGGGAGCTCAGGGAGCTCAGGGAGCGCAGGGAGCTCAGGGAGCGCAGGGAGCGCAGGGAGCGCAGGGAGCCCAGGGAGCGAACGCCGGCGCGTCCAGCGTGGTCCGGTCCGTCACTGCCTCGCAGACCGCCCAGGCGTTCTGCCTGGCCGGCACCTTCGCCATCGGCGGCGGTGCCCTGGTTCCCGCTGGCGGCGACCCGGTGCGCGACACGTCCCCGATTGGCGGCACGACGTCGAGCCCGGCGATCGGATGGCAGGCCAGCCACAACGCCAACACGGACATCACGGCCTACGTCATCTGCGCCCCGTAGGTCTGAACGCTGCGCCTGTCCGGTACCCCGCTCTGTCCCGCGGGTGTACCGCGCGCCGCCTCGGCACCACGTCGGCTCTCAGGCGATCCCGCCGAGGAGCCGCCGTCCAGGCATCGCCGCCGACGGTGCGGCGCCCTCACTTCCCCACCATCGCATCCGCCCCCCACCGGACAGGTAGTGAACGATGACGTCACCAGCCCCCGCGTTCTGCGTGTTCACCCCCAGCCACCAGCCCCGTTACCTCGACGACTGCCTCGCCACGCTGCGCGCGCAGAGCCGAGCCGACTGGGAGTGGATCGTGCTGCTCAACAACGGCGCACGCTGGCGGCCGGAGATGCCCGACGATCGGGTGCGGGTGGTGGTCGCCGACGGCATCCGCGGGGTCGGCGCGGCGAAGCGGCGCGCCTGCGAGCTCGCCCGGGGCGAGATCCTCGTCGAGCTCGACCACGATGATCTGCTGGCCCGCGACTGCCTGGCCGAGATCGCCACCGCGTTCGCGGAGCACCCGCAGGCCTCGTTCGTCTACAGCGACGCGGCTCAGATCACCTCCGAGGGCGGCCGCGACGACAGCCGCTTCGACGAGACGCACGGCTGGTACTACGACGAGGTCGACGTGGACGGTCGCGACGTGCTGCGCGCCCGGTCGCTGGCGCCGACACCGCACAACGTGTCGTACATCTGGTATGCGCCCAACCACGTGCGCGCGTTCCGCAGGGAGGCGTACGAGCGGGTCGGCGGCTACGACGCCGCCCGGGAGGTGCTCGACGACCAGGACCTGATGTGCCGCCTCTACCAGGTCGGCGACTTCCACCACATCCCGCGCTGCCTGTACCTGCAGCGGATCCACGGCGAGAACACCCAGAGCGACGCCGAGGTCAACGCGCACATCCAGCGCGAGACCGTCGCCCTGTACGACCAGTACGTCGAGGCGAACGCGCTGGCCTGGGCCCGGCGGCGGGGACTGCTGGCGCTGGACCTCGGCGCGGCCCGGCGCAGGCCGGCCGGCTACCTGGGCGTGGGCCGGACCCCTGGGCCGGGCGTCGACCTCGTCGCCGCGCTGCCCGATCCGCTGGACCTGCCGGACGGCTCGGTCGGCGTCATCCGGGCGGTGAACGTCCTGGAGCACGTCACCGCGAAGGTCCCGCTGATCAACGAGCTGTACCGGCTGCTGGCTCCCGGCGGCATGCTGCTCACCCTGACGCCCAGCTCCGATGGGCGGGGCGCCTACCAGAACCCCGCACATACGGCCTACTACAACGAGAACTCGTTCTGGTACTACACCGACGACGAGTACCGGGTCGACGTGCCGGGGATCCAGGCCCGCTTCCAGAGCTCACGGCTGGTCACCTACTACCCGACCGAGTGGCACGCGGCGAACCTCATCGCGTACGTGGCGGCGAACCTGGTCGCCGTCAAGCCGGGTGCCGACCGGTGCGGAGGGCCGCTGCTGTGTGCCCCTCAGGCGGCGGCGCCGACGGAGGAGACAGCGCGGACCGCGGTTCCGGCGCAGAGGTCGGTGCCGGTCGACAGGACGGCGCCGGCGGAAGGGCCGATGCCTGCGCAGGGGTCGCCGGCGCAGGGGTCGGTGGCGGAAGGGTCGCCGGCGCAGGGGTCGGTGGCTGATCCGGTGTAGCGTCGGCCGCCGGGCTGGCGCGGCGGCGGTCGCGCAGCCGGCGGCCGAGGCGGGCCAGCGCCCTGCTGCCCAGCTCCGCGAGGACGAGCAGCACCACGGCGAGGATGCCGTCGGCCCAGAAGTGGTTCGCGGTGACCACGACGACGAGCGTGGTCAGGACCGGATGGACGACGATCAGCCACCGCCACCGGCTCGGGCTGATCCGGATCACCTCGTAGGCGATCAGGAAGGCCCAGCCCACGTGCACCGACGGCAGCGCCGAGAGCTGTGCCGCGACCCCGTTGCCGAACTCCCCGTACACCGACTGGCCGAGCAGCACCGCCTCGTCGACGAACCCGGCGGAGGTCAGCATCCGCGGCGGCGCGACCGGCAGGAACATGTGGAACACCAGCGAGGACCCGGTCAGCAGGACGATCGTCGTGCGCACGGACGGGTAGGCGCCGCGGTGGCGGGCGAACAGCCACACCAGGAACAGGTTCATCGCCGGGAAGTGCACCCACGCGTAGAAGACGTTCGCGGCCCGCAGCCACGTCTCGTGGCCGAGCATGAAGTGCTCCATGCGCACCTCGCTGGGCAGGTGCGACCACTGTTCGGTCCGCCAGATCCAGTCGGCCCGCTCGATACCCCCGTCGACCCTGGTCACCCCGAGGATCCGCACGACCTGCCAGAGCGTGAACAGCCCGAGGATCGTCGCCGCCTCTGCGCTCGCCGCCGCGACGATCTCCACCGCCCGGCGCCGCCACCGCAGGAGTGCGGCGCGGGCCACGACGGCGACCACCAGCAGCACGCCCGCCAGGATCCCGGCCTGCTGCCACAGTGGCATGGACGCTCCGTCCCTCCGCTCCGGCGACTCCGCCGGCGCCGCCCCGGACCGTCACGTTACGTCCTGTCCGAGGTACACGTCCTGTCCGAGCTATACGTCCGGGACGTGCACGTTCACAGGGCCGGGGTGACGGGTCGGGCGCAGACGTCGTGCTGGTCGACCCCGAAGGCCGTGCCGGTCGGATCGACGCGCAGCACGGTGTAGCAGGTGGCGGGGTGGCTCTGAGCGGTCGCGACAGCGATCGGCGGGAGCAGGCCGCCGGCGTCGTACCGGGTCAGGCCGCGCAGCGCGGCGAGGAACCCGGCACGGGTCGGGCAGGGGCCGGCGGCCTGCAGGCCGCGCAGGAACAGATCGGTGCTGAGGTAGGCGATCAGGCTCGCGGCCTGCTCGGGATCGTCGACCTGCGGTGCGTAACGGCGCATCGCGTCGAGGTAGCGCGCCGTCGGCGGTCCGCCCGCCTCGAAGGGGCGGTAGTAGACGGGCACGAGCATCCCGGCCAGGTCCACGCCGGCGGCGCGCAGCAGGCCGCGGTCGTAGCCGTCGAGCGCGAGGACGACGCCGGGCTGCCCGCCGGCGTCGCGGATCGCGCGCAGCAGCGCGGGCAGCGCCGACGGCGCGAGCAGGGTGACGACGCTGTCCGCCCCGGTGGCGACGACCTGCCGGGCAAGGTCGCCGGGGCTGTCCGCGCCCGGCGTGTAGGCCAGGTCGGCGGCCACCCCCACCCCAGCGGCGCGCAGGCTCGCGCCGACCCGCGCGGCCGCCCCGGCGACACCCGCCGACAGCGCCGTGCGCACCACCACCGCGGAGTGACCGCCCCGCTCGGCGACGACGCGGCCGTAGGTGTCGATCGGCGTGGCCGTCGTCGCCGCGACCGACACCATGCTGGGGTAACGGGCCCAGACGTCCTCCATCGCCGATCCCACCACCGGGACGCCACGGTCGGCCAGGTAGCCCGCTCCCCCGGCGGCCGCCGAGGTGAACTCCAGCAGGCCGAACACGCCGCGCCGCTCGACCAGCTCCCGGCTGCCGAGCAGGTTCGCCGTGGGTGTGCCGTCGTCGTCGCGCCAGTCGTAGGCGATCCGCCGCCCGCCGACGCCGCCGGCCGCGTTGGCGGCGCCGATCCGCGCGTCGACCCCGGCCCGCACAGCCGGGAAGTCGGCGGCGACCATCCCGGAGTCCGGGTAGAGCAGCCCGAGCCGGATCTCGCCGGCCGTCACCCCGGGGGCACCGGCCGCGCCCCCGCACGAGGTCCGCGCACCGGCCGCCTCGGAACCCGAGCCCGAGCCCGCGAACACGGCGAGCAACACCGCCGCGACCCCCAGGCCCAGCCCGACGCGGGGCACCGGTCGCCCGGCCCACCCGACACGCTGCCGCTCCCCGCCGCCCCGCCGCCCGCCGCCAGCCGGGCCGCGGCCCGCCGGCCCGCCACCAGCCCGGCCACCACCGCGCCGCCCGGCAGCGCGCCGCCCGGCAGCGTGCCACCAGCGGCCGGCGCCCGCGGCGAGACGGCTCCACAGCCGCGGCCCGGCCAAGTCCCCCGAGTCACCGCTGGGATTTCCCCGGGCGATGCCGGCGGCGATGTCCGCGCCCTGTCCCAGGCCGACCGCGAACCCGCGGGGGCCGACCGTGTGCCCAGCCGGCCCGGCCCCCGCCCCGGCCCATCCGCCCGCAACCCGCGGCGCGCGACCCGCGATGCGCGGCGTCTCGTTCCGAAGAACCGACGACGCCGGCCCGGCCACCGGTGCGCCGCCCGCGCTTTTCACCGATTCCCGCGGACCCCGCGGCGAGTCCCCCGTCTTTCTCGACGAACCGTCCGGGCCGCCCGCATTACCGCCCACGGATCCAGCGGGAATGCGCCGGATTATCTCGGTGTCATCCGTGGCGCCCGAGCGCCCCTGCGTGGGATTGGTCACGGCGGTTCAACCCCGACGGGCGCCGCAGCCGGCCGCGCCGCCGCCGCCACGGCGCCGCGCGCACCGGACCGGCGACGACGAACGCCGCCGCCCGCCGCCGGCCGGGCTCCCCTCGCCGGTCAGCACGCGGAAGAACGGGGAGACTCCCGGAACCGGCGGGATTCCTCCGGCCGGAGGCACGCGGTCGTCCGGTGCGACCGGCTCGCGCTGCGCCGGTAGCGGGCCCGGGACGGCGAGCGGCTCCCGAGGCCGGGGCACCACGGTCGACCACAGAATGACCGGTGCGGAATCCGGTTCAACCGGGAAATCGTCCGCATCCGGTTTCTCAGGGACAGGGGCAACAATGCGAGGGCGACACGGCATGCCTTAATGGTGCACACCACCGGGCCGGCAGACAACGGTGCAACCGGATTTCGCCCCGGGTGCAACAAGGCATTGCACCCGCCTTCACCGAACCCAGAGCGACCGGTTTCCGGACTGTATCAAAAAAGTTTCTTCACCAGGTGGGAGGCCTGGTTTCGTCAGCCCTTGTGGTCGAGTGCGAAACCTGCGGGGACGATGATGTCGTCGGGAGACAGTTCGTGGACCGAGGATCGACCGAGGCCCAGCATCGTCTCGCTTGCTCCCTGCCGGAGGATCTCCAGCACGTTCGTCACCCCGCGCTCGCCGGCGGCGGCCATGCCCCACAGGTAGGCTCGACCGATCATCACCGCGCGGGCACCCAGCGCCAGGGCCTTCACCACATCGCTGCCGCGGCGGATCCCGCCGTCGAGCACGACCTCGAGCTGATCGCCCACCGCGTCGACGACGCCGGGCAGGCAGCGGATCGACGCCGGCGTCGAGTCCAGGTTGTTACCGCCGTGGTTGGACACCGAGAGGGCGCTGGCGCCCGCGTCCACCGCGCGGCGCGCGTCGTCCGGCCGGGTGATTCCCTTGATCATGAAAGGGCCGTCCCACTGCGCGCGCAGCCAGGCGAGGTCGGCCCAGGTGGGCGGAGGCGTGCCCATCCACTGGCCGTAGGCACCGAAGAACGTCGGCGGGGTGGCCTCGCGCGGGCCGAGGTTCGGCACGCCGAGGTCGGGCAGGGAGCGGCTGCGCAGCCAGCGCCCCAGGTAGGCCGGGCGCAGCGCCACCTGCGGCGCGTAGCGGGCCATCGCCTTCACGTCGAGGCGCTCGGGGATGTACGGGCTGCCCCAGTCCCGCCGCGAGTCGAACACCCAGTCCAGGGTGACGATGAGGCCCTTGGCACCGGCGGCGCGGGCGCGCTCGGCCCGGGCGAGGATCTCGTCACGCGAGCCGAGCCAATAGGTCTGGAACAGCAGTTTGTCGAGGACCGCGCCGACCTCCTCGACCGGCTTGGAAGCGAAGGCGGACAGGCCCATCGCCGTGCCCGCCGCGGCGGCGGCCCGCGCGACGGCGACCTCGCCGTCAGGGTGCACCGCCTGCACGCCGGTGGGCGAGATCAGCACCGGCATGCTGATGTCCTGGCCCATCACGGTCGTCGAGAGGTCCCGGGTGGGCGGCAGGTCGGCGATGTGCGGGCGGACCTTCAGCTCGTCGAAGGCGCTGATGTTGTCGTTCATCGTGACGCCGGCCTCGGCGCCGGCGACGAGCGCCAGATAGACGCCCCTGGGCAGGCGACGCTTCGCACGGCGCTGCGCCTCCGCCACCGTCTCAAACCACGTCCTCGTGCTGGCCATGGAACCCACCTCGTCGTTCGTGGTCCGCGCCTTTCCCAGGAGCCACGCGAACCCGGGCCGATTTGGCACCGAGTGCCACTGTAACGGAGTCGGACCGGACACGGCGGATGGCGGGCCGCTCGGACGGGATCCGCCGTGCACCCGGGGTGGGCCGCCGTTTCGTAGGCAGCTATCTTTTTCTCCGCAGGACTTGCAGCTGCAACTGATGTGCCCCGTCGCCACCGCCTACCAGGAGGCCCGCGTGACCGCCGCCCCGTCCGAACTCGCGCCGCTGCCGCTCGTCCCCGGAAGCTGGACGCTCGACACGGCCCACTCCAGCGTCAACTTCCAGATCCGCCACCTGGGCGTCACCAACGTCCGCGGCCGGTTCGACACCTTCGCCGCGACACTGACGGTCGGCGACGCCCTCGAGACGGTCGCCGTCGCGGCCAGCATCGACCTCGCGTCGATCAACACCAACCAGGCCGACCGGGACGCGCACCTGCGCAGCACCGACTTCTTCAACCTGGCCGAGCACCCCACGATGGCCTTCGCCTCGACCGCCGTCTCCGCCGAGGGCGAGCAGTACGCGCTGCGCGGCGACCTGACCATCAACGGGGTCACGAAGCCGATCACCCTGGCCGTCGAGTTCTACGGCACGGACACCCACCCCGCCGACGGCCGGGTCCGCTCCGGCTTCTCGGCGACCGGCGAGCTCAGCCGCGCCGACTACGGCATCACCTTCAACCTGCCGCTCGGCGCGGGCAAGCTCGCCCTGGCCGACAAGGTGAAGATCGAGCTCGACCTGCAGTTCATCGCTCCCTGACGCACCGCGCGCCGCCGCACTCCGGGGAGCACACCACTCTCGGGGGGCATGTCGTGGGCGG
Source organism: Frankia sp. RB5 (assembly GCF_059816245.1). Classification (NCBI taxonomy): domain Bacteria; kingdom Bacillati; phylum Actinomycetota; class Actinomycetes; order Frankiales; family Frankiaceae; genus Frankia; species Frankia sp. RB5. Next base: position 18,342 of record NZ_JCBATA010000027.1, on the reverse strand, counting down.
CGCCGAGCCGGCGTCACGCGCCGGAGTCCGCGCTCGCGGGTTCCGGCAAGCGGGCCGGGGCGGCGCCCCCACGACATGTGCCGGGCAGCCGTCAGGCCGGGTTCAGGTACTCCTGGGCCCACGTCTCGAGGGCCCGCAGTCCGTTACGCGGCGGTCAGCAGCGCGTCGGCCTGGGCCGCGAGGTCCAGCACACGCTGCCCCAGATAGCGCAGGTCGACGCGGTCGGAGGACATCGCCCGGGACTCGTAGCGCGCCTTGATCCCCTCGGCGATGATCGACATCCGCCAGGCGGAGAACGCCCGATACCACGGCAGGTCCGACACGTCGAAGCCCGTCGTGCGGGCGTAGCTCCGGACCGCCTCGTCCCGGTCGGGGAACCCGCCCGCGCGGGTCGGGGGCGTCTCCATCCACACCCGCGGCACGTCGTCGCTCGGCAGCTCCCAGTTGTTGATGAGGAAGCCGAGGTCGGCGAGGACGTCGCCGACGGTCGTCAGCTCCCAGTCGAGGACCGCGACCACGGTGCCGTCGGGCGCGAGCATCACGTTGCCGAGCCGGTAGTCGGCGTGCACGAGCCCGGTGTACCGACTGGGGGGCGCCGAGGAGGCGAGGCGGCGCCCGACGTCGTCGACGAGGGGAAGATCGCGGGTGCGGGTCTGCGCGAGCACCCGGCTCATCCGGGCGAGAAGGCGTTCGACGTAGCGCCCGCGGTCGGCCAGGCCGCCCAGCCCGACCTGGTCGATGTCGACGCGGTGCAGTCGGGCCAGGGTGTCGATGAGGCTCATCCCGGCCCGGCGCCGGCTCGCGGGCTCGGGAAGCGCCGCGAGGACGTCGTCGGGATTGGCGACGACGGCGCCCGCGGCGAAGTCCATCACGTAGAAGGGCGCACCCGTGACCGCCACGTCGTCGCACGTCGCGGCGATGTGCGGGACCGGGACGTCGGTGGGGGCGAGCGCGGCCATGATCCGCGCCTCGCGCAGCACGTCGTGGGCACCCTTCGGCAGGTCGCCCAGCGGCGGTCGCCGCAGTACCCAGGCGTGTCCCCCGTCGTCGAGGACCCGTACGGTGATGTTCGAATGCCCGCCCGAGATCGGCTCGTAACGCAGGTCCCCGGTCACTGCCGGCAGCCGTCCGGACAGCCACGGCGACAGCGTCGCCGGGACCAGGCCGCGTGGGTCGCCCACCTCAGTCGTCCAGCCCGATCGGGATCCCGTCGACGACGAGATCGTGCCACTCGTTGTGCCCGCTGCCCGCCCGCCCGTCCGACCAGGTCCACACCGTCGGGGACTTCACGATCCGCAGCAGTGCCTCGCGGCCGTCGGGGCCGGGCTGGCGGTGGCGAACCGGCAGCCACCCCTGCGGCGTGCCGGTGGCGGACCAGCTGCGAGCGCCCACGGTCGCCGTGACCGAGACCGACTCGAGCACGTGGCGGGGGCCCGGGCCGTAGCGGGACCGGAAGGTGAAGTCGTCGACGACGTGGAACTCGCCGCCGTCGAGCACGAACCCGCCGCGGGTCTTCTTGGTCGGGCCGACCGCGCGGACCAGCATGAAACCGGTGTCGTCGTCGACCGCGCAGATCAGCCAGCGCAGGTAGATCTTCGCGTGCCAGTTACGCGGTCCCCACGAGTGGTCCTTGCCGCCGCGCCCGTCGACCCGCCACGTCTGATCACCGAGGCGCACCGTGCCGACCGAGCGGCACAGGTGCTGGTAGTGCCAGTCGGCCTGGCCGGGCAGGAAGATCCGGTCGATATGCCACTGCTCGCGGCCCATCACGGTCGACAGCCCGGTGGAGTGGACGGTGAGGTCGATCTCGGCGTCGACCCGGGGACTGTCCTGGTAGGCGCGCTTCGGGTCGGTCATGGCCCAGGGGTCGTCCAGCAGCAGCATCGGGCCGCGGTAGCGGACGGTGTTCTCCCGGTACGGGTCGCCGATCGACCACCGCTGGCCGCCGGCCGTCAGCCCGTTGCCGTCGATCGGGGCACGCTCGAAGAAGAATCCGGCGCGCCCGTCCGGTAGGTAGACGCACGCCGACATCTCCGCGCGGCCCTCGTTGGGTCGCATCCCGATGCGAAACCATCCGCCGATGCCGGACTCCGGGTCGCGAAAGTCGATGTAGCGGCTCTCGTTCCAGTTGAGCTCCGGACCGACAGGATGGATGCCCTCGTCGGCGTCGCCCAGTCGACGCTCGTCCACCGACCGCCCTCCTCCGTCTCGTCGTGACGCGGCCCGCCATACCGTGGCGCCGCGATGCCGCGATGCCGCGATGCCGCGATGCCGGGGTGCCGGGGTGCCGCGATGCCGGGGTGCCGTGGAGCCGTCCCCGTCACTCCCCGGCCGGCGCCGGCGCGAGGGCCGGGTCGAAGCCGGCCAGCGGATTCTCCTCGCAGGCGCTGACCGGAGGGGCCGGGCGGGTGTGGTGGGGGGCGCGGCCGATCGTCACCGGGACCGGGCCGCCGCGGCGCGGGGCCCGGGTGGGGCGGGAGTGGTCGACGGACGGGCGGGGCGGGGCGACCTCGCCGCGGGCGAGCAGGGCGTCGACGCCGTGTCCGCGCACGCACTCGGGGTCGGGGCCGTCCAGCGGCAGGCCGGTGAAGAACTTCGCCGCCATACAGCCGCCTCGGCAGGAGTCGTAGTGGCCGCAGGACGCGCACGCCCCGGCCGACTGCGGCTCGCGCAGCGTCGCGAACAGCTCCGAGGTGCGCCACACGGCGGTGAAGCCGCCCGCGTCGCGCACGTTGCCGGCGAGGAAGTCGTCGTGGATCGCGAAGGGGCAGGCGTACACGTCGCCGACGGGGTCGATGAGACAGACCACCCGCCCGGCGCCGCACAGGTTCAGCCCGGGCAGCGCCTGGCCGTAGGCGGACAGGTGGAAGAACGAGTCGCCGGTCAGGACGTTCTCGCCGGCGGCGACGAGCCAGTCGTAGAGCTCTCGCTGCTGGGCAGCGGTGGGATGCAGCTCGTCCCAGGTGTCGGCGCCGCGCCCGGACGGGCGCAGCCGGGTCAGGCGCAGCTGGGCGCCGTAGCGGTCGGCGAGCGCGGCGAAGCCGTCGAGCTGGGCCACGTTGTGCCGGGTGACGACCACGGACAGCTTGAACCCGCGCATGCCGGCCGCGGCCAGGTTCTCCATCGCCCGCACGGCCATGTCGTAGGAGCCGGCGCCGCGCACCGCGTCGTTGACCTCGGCGGTGGCGCCGTCGAGGGAGATCTGCACGTCGACGTAGTCACTGGCGGCCAGGCGCGCGGCGACCGACGGCGTGATCCGCACGCCGTTGGTGGAGAACTTCACCCCGACGTGATGCGCGGTGGCGTAGTCGACGAGCTCCCAGAAGTCGTCGCGCACCGTCGGCTCGCCTCCGCCGATGTTGACGTAGAAGACCTGCAGCCGCTCCAGCTCGTCGATGACGGCCCGACACTCGGCGGTCGTCAGCTCGCGCGGGTCGCGCCGCCCGGAACTGGACAGGCAGTGCCGGCAGGCCAGGTTGCAGGCGTAGGTCAGCTCCCATGTCAGGCAGATCGGCGCGGCGAGGCCCCGCGCGAAGTGGTCGACGAGCCGCGCCGGGGCGGTGGTGGGCACGCGGAACTCCCTTCCGCCCTCGGACGAGGACGAACTCTCACGAAGGTCAGGCGGGGACGAGCATCTGGGACGCGGCAAGGCTCGCCAGCGCCCGCTGGTATGGCTCGAGTGAGGCCGCGGGCAGGCCGATCGCGGCCGCCGCCGCCCGGGCGGTGGGATGGGCGGGCAATGCCTCGACCAGCGCCAGCAGCGCCGGCTCCTTGAGGAACGACAGCCGCCGTGTCCCGAAATGGTAGAGCAGTGCGCCGAACGCCTCCGGCCGCACCGACACCCGCGGATGCAGCCGCCACGCCCGGTCCAGGTCGAACGCCGCGGTGCCGAGCGCGGAGCGGGTGCCGGCCGGGGAGGCGGCGCCCGCCGAAGCGGCGGTGCTGGCCGAAGCGGCGGTGCTGGCCGAAGCGGCGGTGCTGGCCGAAGCGGCGTGGCCGGCCCCTGGCTCGGCGGACCCGGCGGGCCCGCCGAGCGGGACGGTGCTCAGTAGACGCCGCACATGCCGTCGATGGAGACCTCCTCGACCAGCAGGTCGTCCACCAGGCCGGCCTCCTCGGACACGGCGGGATCGGCGGCCTCGACCGGGCGGTCGGCCTGCTCCAGCACGGACTGCTCCATGGCGTCTCCCTGGGGCTCGCGGGGCGGAGCCGGGACCGGCCCCGACTCCCTGCGAGAGGACTGTAATGGCACCGAGTGCCAGACGGAAGCGTTCGCCGGAACGGGCGCTCAGCCGCCGTGGCGGCGCCCGCGGGCGGCGAAGCTGCGCAGGGCGCGCAGGAAGTCGATCTCACGGAAGGCCGGCCAGTAGGCCTCGCAGAAGTACAGCTCGGAATAGGCGCTCTGCCAGAGCAGGAAGTTCGACATCCGCTGCTCGCCGGAGGTGCGGATGACGAGGTCGGGGTCGGGCTGGCCGGCGGTGTAGAGGTGGCGGGCGATGTCGTCCATGGTCAGCGACGCGGCGGCGTCGGCGAGCGAGTCGCCGGCCTCCGCGCGTTCGTGCAGGTGCTCGCGCAGCGCCTCGATGACCTCCTGCCGGCCGCCGTAGCCGACGGCGAGCGTGACGTGGAAGCCGGTCTCGCAGGTGCGGGTCGTCTCGACCGCGTCCTTGAGCACCCGGGCGGTGCTGTCGGGCAGGGCGTCGAGCATGCCGGCCAGGTGCACGCGCCAGCGGGCGTCGGGCCGGCCGAGCCGGTCCGAGACCACCTGCTCGATGACCCCCATCAGGAAGGCCACCTCGGCGTCGCCGCGGCGCTGGAGGTTCTCCGTCGAGCAGACGAACACGGTGACGTGCCGGATGCCGACGGCCTCGCACCAGGACAGGACGTCCTCGGCGTGCTCGGCGCCGTAGCGGTGGCCGAGGCTCGGGTTGGCCATACCCATCTCGCGGGCCCAGCGACGGTTGCCGTCCATGACCAGGCCGACATGGGTGGGCAGCGGTCCGGCGACGACCTGGCGGCGCAGCCGGCGGGTGTAGAGGGCGTAGAGGGGACCGCCGAGGGTCATCCGCACCTTCCCGGGACGGGCCGCGCGGATGGAGGGGCCGGCGCGGCCCCACACCCGCGTCCCGGCCGCGACATGAACCGGGTTGGGTGACGATACCTGGCCCGCGTCACCCGCAGATGTCGCCCTGGCAAGATGCACGGCCGTCCACCCGCGGCGCCCCGGCCGCGAGCGCCCCGCGACGCAACCATCACTGTTCGCAGGATCTCGACACTCGACCCCGGAACCCATCACCAGAGGATCGGCGGTCAGGCGCGTTCCGTACCGGGCCGCAGGAGGCCCGATGCCCGCCGGCCGCCCACCAGGGGGCCGGCGCACCCCCGACGCACCCACCTCGACCGAGATCACCCGCGACGCACCGCCTCGAACCGTCACCCAGCGCACCTGGTCACATCTGAGAGTACCGATCCCTGGTCACAACGCCACCATTCCGCGATGACATCCGGGGAGGGATCAGAAACAACCCCCTCACGGTCACAGTAGGAAATCGAACGCGAACGCAAGCGCTCAGTCTCTGAGGCCAAGGCGGAATCCTTGACACGATTGTCGAACCTGAGTGTCATAGGACACACCATGAGTGTCATGGGGCGCATCAGGGCTCGTGTGTGCTTCCCCGACCTCCGGAGGGTGCGGGCACGGTGGTCGTTCACCGCTCCCGACCTCGTCCGGTGGCCGACGGGTCGGCACCAGCCTCGGTGTCCGGCGTCGGCCGGCGCAGCGCCGGTCCAGCCCGAGGAGTGTCGCCGATGCCGAGCGAGTGGGAGCGGCCCGTCACCGTCGACGGGCCGGTCCACGCCGGGTCCCGTCCCGTAACCAGATCCGGTGACGCCGCGCCGGCGTCCGCCCCGCACGCCGGCGCCGCGATGACCGCCGCCGCGCCGGGGTTGGCCGTACCCGGAGCGCCGCCGGACTCGACCGGCGTCGCCCGTACCGGCGCCGGGATGCGGTTCACCGGGATCGCGCCGACGCTGGTGCCCGCCGTCGAGGAGACCGTGCGCCGGGTGCCCGACGACGAGGCCGTCGTCGACCTGGCCACCGGCGAGCGGCTGACCTACCGACAGCTGTGGGACGCGGCGGCGCGGGTGGCCGGCGGGCTCGCCGCGGCGGGCGTCGGCCCCGGCCAGCGGGTCGCGGTGCGCCTGCCCAACGGCGCCGCCTGGTGTTCCACCGTGCTCGGGACCCTGCTCGCGGGCGCGGTGCCGGTACCCGTCAACACGCGGCTCACCCGTCCGGAGATCGCCTACATCGTCGGGGACGCCCAGGCCGCCCACGTCGTCGAGGACCCCGCCGGACTGCCGGACGGGCCCCCGCTCGTGCGGGCCGCCGACGATCCGGAGGCGACCGCCGCGCTGTTCTACACGTCCGGGACGACCGGCAACCCCAAGGGCGCGATGCTCTCGCACCGGTCGTTGCTGTCCGCGGCCGAGCAGTGCCGCCGGGTCCTGCGGCTCGGGCCGACCGAGCGGACGCGGTCGCTGATCGCGGCGCCGCTGTTCCACGTCCTCGCGTTCGGCATGCAGTGGCTGCCCGCGCTGCTGTCCGGCGGCACGGTCGTCATCGCCACCCACTTCGAGACCGGCTCGTGGTTGCGGGCGATCCGCGACGAGCGGATCGACGCGCTCAACGGGGTGCCGGCCATGTACTGGCAGGCGCTGCGCCATCCCGCGTTCGCCGAGGTGGACGTCTCCGGCGTGCGGCTGCTCAGCTACGGCGCGGCGCCGACGCCGCCGAGCCAGGTGGCGGAACTGCTCGCCGCGTTCCCCACCGCACGGTTCTCGCCCGGATACGGCCTGACCGAGGCGTCGGCCGTCACCGGCCTCGACCACGACGAGGTGCTCACCCACGCCGACTCGGTCGGCGTCGCCGTGCCCGCCACCGAGCTGCGCCTGGAGGGCCCGGACTCGGTCGCCGGGATCGGCCAGCTGCTCGTGCGCGGCCCGCAGCTGATGAGCGGCTACTGGCAGCGGCCCGAGGCGAGCGCCGAGGCTCTGGACGGCGGCTGGCTACGCACCGGCGACCTCGCCCGGGTGGACGGCCACGGCCGGGTCCACCTGCTGGACCGCATCAAGGACATGATCAACCGCGGCGGGGAGAACGTCTTCAGCATCGAGGTGGAGCGGGTGCTGGCGGCGTACCCGGGAGTCGGGGAGGTGGCCGTCGTCGGCCTGCCCGATCCCAAGCTCGGTCAGCGGGTCGCCGCCGCGGTCGTCGCCCGGCCTGGCACCACCGTCGACCCGGCGGAGCTGCTCACCTTCGCCCGCGACCAGCTCGCCGACTTCAAGATCCCCCAGTTCGTGGCCACCCTCACCGATCCCCTGCCGCGCAACGCGGCCGGCAAGGTGGACAAGGCTCATCTGCGCACCGCCACCGACTGGGGCCCTCGACGCTGACCCGTCGCTCGGTGTCCCCGCCCAAGCGCCCTCTCCCGGCAGGCACCGTCTCCACGCGCACCGTGTCCGGGCCCGTTCCTCGTGCGCCCCGTCACCGACGGCAGGTCCGCCGCCACCGGAGCCCATGTCCTCCAGCGGTCAGGCGCGCGTCACGCCAGCCTTCACCATCGCATCGAAAAAGGGCATTTCAGTATTTGCGCGCCTCTCGCCATGCCGAACCGGCATTCCAGGTGCTCATGAGGCCGTTTCCCTACCCATGCGGCCGCCACCTCCGCGACGACCAGACCATGACATTCCAGACATGCGGCTGCAAAGTACCGGGCGAGACAGCACCCATTGACCCAGTAGGGGCCATTCCCCTAATCAACGGGGAAAAAACATGCCTACGGAGCAGCAACCATGCCGCGCGGTCGGAGACCACCCAAACACGTCACCCTTATAGTCAGATCAGCTGCCGGAGTGCGCGGATGGTGGTCCCCGCCAGGGCGTTGTGGCTGATCGCAGCCCTGTTCGGGGAAGCATCACGCCGCCGCCCCCCACCACCACTTCGCCCACCCGGATGTCCACGTTATGTAGCGATCATCGTTGTCCCCTGCGGCAGAGCAAACAATCCTTCCCCGCCCAGGGTGACGACTCAAGGCCCACCCACAAAGGAAAAGTGATGGCTCCAGGACGCACTTCGAAACACCACCGGTTATGGACCTTCTCCAGCGCCGCCGCGCTGTTGGCCGCGGTGGCGATGGGTGCCGGCGCCTGTGGCTCGGGCACCCGGTCGGCCTCGGCGGGCGCCTGCGACAGCCCAGGCGTCACCCCCACACAGATTCACCTGGGGTTGCTCTACCCGAACACCGGCCCCAGCGCGCCGGGCCTGGCCGCGAGTCGGGCGGGGGTTGACGCCCGCATCGGTCTCGCGAACGCCAGCGGCGGCATCAACGGCCGGAAGATCGTCTACGAGTGGCGCGACGACCAGGACAACCCCACGGCCAACGCGACCGCGGCGCGCTACCTGGTCGAGCAGAGCAAGGTCTTCGGGATCCTCGAGTTCACGGCCGTCTCGGCCGGCAGCGCCCAGTACCTCACCGACCGCGACGTCCCCGTGGGCGGCCTGTCCATCGGCGGCGCCTGGGCGAACCACCCGAACATGTTCACGATCGGCCCCACGACGTCGAGCGCCATCGACCTGTTCGGCAACTACGTGAGGAACCAGGGCGCGTCGAAGGCCTTCGTGCTCACCACCGCGCTGTCCGCCATCTCGGGAGACGCCAGCACGTCGTTCGCCGCCAGCTTCCGCGCGGCCGGCGTGCAGATCGTCGACCGCTCCGCCTTCACCGCTGGCGTCGACGACCCCTCCGTCATCGCCCAGCGGGTCGCCCGCAGCGGCGCGGACACGCTGCTGCTGGTCATCAACGGCAACTCGGTCCCCACGATGATGAAGGCCATCCGGGCCGGGGCGCCCAACCTGCGGGTGGTCCTCTCGCTGTCCGGCTACGACAAGCAGGTCCTCGCGCAGGCGGGCGGAGCCATGGCGGGCGTGGAGATCCCGCTGTACTTCCGGCCGTTCGAGGCCGGCGGCCCCTCGATCGACACCTTCCGCCGGGGGATGACCGAGTTCGCTCCCGAGGTCAGCGACACGGACCAGCAGTTGGCACTGATCTCCTACATCGACACGGACCTGTTCCTGCGCGGTCTGCAGGCGGCCGGGCCGTGCCCCACCCGGGCGAGCTTCATGTCAGGACTGCGCGCCACGTCCAACTATGACGCCGGCGGCCTCATCACCCCGTTCAACATCGCCCGGGACCTCCACAAGCAGATCACCTGCTGGTCGTTCGTCCGGGGCAACGCCTCCGGCACGGCGTTCGACGTCGCCGGGGACAACCTGTGCGGGCACGAGCTGCCGGCCGGGGCGGGCGGCTGAGCCCGCCCGGGCTCCGCGAGTAGCGCGGGTGATCTGCCGCGGGCCCGTGCGCGATGCCGTCGTGGGACGGTCGGCGCACGGGCCCGCGATCCATGTCCGGCCCAGATCCATGTCCGGCCCAGATCCATGTCCGGCCCAGATCCATGTCCGGCGATCCGCCACGGCGACCGCGACGGAATTTCGGCAGGTCACATCCCGGTCGGGAAACGTCATATCAGGCATTGCGCCGCCCGGCGGGCCTCCGTTTCCAGCGGCTCCTCTCTTCTCCTCCTCTTCTCCGCCGCCCGCCCGGATCTCCGCCCGGCGCCGGAGCGCGCACAGTCCGATGCGGACCGGCAACCTGAGCCGGCAATACCTCCGCGGCGACATCCATGCCGATCCGGCATTCCCGCGCTTCCGGTCAGCAGCCAACCAGGTCCACAAACAGGGCAATTTCGGATTTCCCGCCCACTCGCGCCCGGCGGCCCGTGCCGGCTGTCACGGGCGTTTCACCTAAGGTCACGACTGCCATCAACGGCGGGAAAACCGCAGAACACCATCCCGACTACCGGCAACGTCACCTTTCGCCTACCCTCGATCACCCATATAGTGACAACGATCATCAATGGTGGCCGGTCAAGGCCATCACCATCAGGTTCCCATCAATCTGTACACGGAGTGTCATGGGCGGAGAGCGCAAGCCCCGATTACCCGAGGCGGCCGGCCTCGACTTCTCCGCTGGCGTTGATCGCGCACTTCCCCGGACGAGGGAGGACCGCTAGGACGCCGGGGGAAGCGATGCGTCGTGCCCGTCCGCGGCCGCCTACCGCCCGGCGCCGTCACCGTGGCAGGGCCCACGCGCCATTCCCTTCGAACTACGGCGCAGTGGTCGACCCGTCCTCGACGTTCCTCAGGAGTCCTCACGTGTCTCGTCGTCTGTTAAGCGTTTCCGGAGTCGCCATGATGCTGGCCCTGGTGGCCGCGGGGGCCGGAGCCTGCGGACAGAGCGGGCAGTCAGCCGCGTCCGCCACCTGCGACAGCCCGGGGGTGAGCGCGAACGAGATCCGGCTCGGCCTCCTCTATCCGGATACCGGTCCGACGGCCACCGCGGTCGCGGCCGGACGCGCCGGCGTGGACGCCCGCATCGGCCTGGCCAATGCGAAGGGCGGCATCAACGGACGCAAGATCGTCTACGAGTGGCGCGATGACAAGGACAACCCGACCACCAACGCGACCGGAGCCCGGAACCTCATCGAGCAGCAGAACGTCTTCGGCGTGTTGGAGTTCTCCTTCGTCGCCAACGGCAGCGCGCAGTACCTCGCGGACAAGGGCATCCCGGTCGGCGGCCTTTCGATCGGTGACGCCTGGTCGAAGCATCCCAACATGTTCTCGATCGGAGCGACGACCGTCAGCGCGATCGACCTGTTTGGCAACTTCCTGAAGTCCGAGGGTGCGACGAGGGCCGCCGTCGTCGGTACCGCGCTGTCCGCCGGCACGGGGGACGTCACCGCCGTGATGACGCGCAGTATCCAGGCCGCCGGCATCTCCGTGGTCGACTCGATCGGCTACACCGCCGGCGCCGACAATCCGGCGACCGTCGCCCAGCGGGTCGCGGCCAGCGGTGCCGACACGCTGATGTTGCTGGTCAGCGGCAGCGACCTGCCCACGATCCTGACCGCGGTCCGGGCCGCGGCCCCGAAAGTGCGGGTGATCATGTCGCTCGCGGGCTACGACCGCCAGCTGCTCGCCCAGGCCGGACCCGCGATGGCCGGCACGGTGATCCCCGTCTTCTACCGCCCGTTCGAGGCCGGCGGCCCGGCGATCGACACCTTCCGCCAGGCGATGGTCACCTACGCGCCGCAGTTCCCCAACCCGGAACAGCAGCTGGCCCTGATCTCCTACATCGACACGGATCTCTTCCTGCGCGGCATCGAGGCCGCCGGACCGTGCCCCACCCGGCAGGCGTTCATGACCGGGCTGCGCGCCGTCACCAACTACGACGCCGGCGGTCTGATCGCGCCGCTGAACATCGCCCGCGACCTCGGCAGGCAGATCACCTGCTGGTCGTTCGTCCAGGTCAACCCCGCCGGCAACGCCTTCGGTGTCCTGCGCGACTCCCAGTGCGGGCAGGAGCTCCCCGCCGCGCCCGGCGCGGGCTGAGGCCCGTCGCGCCCCTGTCCCGGCGCCCGTCGACACCGACCGCCCAGCTCGCCCGACCGCCCAGCTCGCGCCGGCACCCCATCGAGTGCCGGTGCGCCGCGATACGCACGACCACCCCGGCCGCCACCATGCCGGGGCGGCATCTCATGCCTGGCCGGCATTGTTTCTCCACTGTCGCCCCGATCGGCGCCCGCCAGCCAACGAGCTAGCAACCCCAGGTCCGACGGAGCTAAAGAGCCGATGCTGCTCCGTGCTGCGTACATCACGAGACGGCAAGCGACTGCAACCAACGGTCGAAAAACGCCACGGTGTTGCCGCGCTCCGCGTCCTGCCCGGTGGCACATCGCCCTGGAGCCCACGCCTATAGTGACTGCGTTCTCAGACTCGTACTGATCAGATCCACAGCGTCGGCGTTCGCCACACAAGGTGCGCGCGATGCTGTCCGGGGGCAACGAAACGGATCGGCCAGGCGAGATTCGCGCACCTTTCACGCACCGCGGTCGACGACGCACACGCCCAGCATCTCCGGGTGTGGGTGTTCCACTCGACACGGTGCGTGTCGCCGGCAGTAGGCCCGAGGGGACTACAGTCGGCCGCTCGTCAGTGCACACCCGAAGTCGCGTCACGAGCTTCGGCCGATCAGACTCGTAATGCTTCCCCGGGAGTTCCCGAATGCCTAGACGTTCCTCATCGCTACTCGGCGTAGCCGCGTTGCTCGCGATCGTAACGGCGGGTGCCGGCGCCTGCGGCTCCGGATCCTCCTCGTCGGCCTCCGCGTGCGACAGCCCCGGCGTGAGTTCCTCGGAGATCCGACTGGGGCTGCTCTACCCCGACACCGGTCCCACCGCCAGTGCCATCGCCACGGCCCGCGCCGGGGTGGATGCCCGGATCGGCCTCGCCAACGAGAAGGGTGGCATCCACGGACGAAAGATCGTCTATGACTGGCGTGACGATCAGGACAACCCCACGGCCAACGCGACCGCCGCCCGGTACCTGGTGGAGCAGCGCAACGTGTTCGGCCTGCTGGAGTTCTCCTTCGTCGCGGATGGCAGCGCGCAGTACCTGGCCGACAAGGGCATTCCCGTCGGCGGCCTGTCCGTCGGCGATGCCTGGTCGAAGCATCCGAACATGTTCACGGTCGGAGCCACGACCGTCAGCCCGATCGACGTGTTCGGCAACTTCCTGAAGTCCCAGGGCGCCGGGAAGACCGCCGTCGTCGCCACCGCGCTGTCCGCCGGCACGGGCGACACCAACTCCGTCCTGACCCAGAGCGTCCAGGCCGCGGGCATCGACATCGTCGACAACATCGCGTTCACCGACGGTGCCGACGATCCCGCCTCCGTCGGCAGACGGGTGGCGGCCAGCGGGGCCGACAGCGCGGTCGTGATCATCAACGGTCCGGCGCTGCCGGCCGTGGTCGCCGCGATCCGCGCCGCGGCGCCGCGCATGAAGGTCGTCCTGTCCTTCGGCGGCTACGATCATCAGCTTCTCGCGGCAGCAGGGCAGATCATGGCGGGTGTGACGATCCCGATCTTCTACCGGCCCTTCGAGAGCGGCGGTCCCGCCGTCGAGGCCTACCGCCAGGCCATGATCAGGTATGCGCCGCAGTACAACGACCCCGAGCAGCAACTCGCCTACACCGCCTACATCGACACCGATCTCTACCTGCGCGGGCTGGAGGCGGCCGGGCCCTGTCCCACCCGGCAGAGCTTCATGTCCGGCCTGCGCGCCGTCACCTCGTACGACGCCGGCGGGCTCCTGATGACCCCGATGAACATCGCCCGCGATCTCGGCAAGCAGATCACCTGCTGGTCCTTCGTCCAGGTCAATGCCGAGGGGAAGGGCTTCAACGTGCTGGGCGACCAGCAGTGCGGGCGCGTGCTGCCGGCCGGCGCCGGGGCGTCCTGACCCGGCGGGACTCCGCAGGCGTTCATCGACGCGACGTCAGGCGGACCGCGGCCGGCAAGCCGCGGTCCGACCGGCCGCCATCTGGCCTCGATTCCCTGAACGGACGAGCCGCCCCTCGGCCGGTGCCCCGCCCCGCCGCGGGCCGGCCCCCGAACCGCCGTGCCCCGGTGCGGCGCGGGTGCGGTACGGAGCGACAGTGCCGTCCCCGTACCGCACATCCCAGGGCATCCCAACCTCCGCGTCGACCGGGCGGCCGGCGCACCGTCAGCGGCAGCCGCCTCGTCCCGGTCCACGGCACCGCGCCGGTCGGCGGGGTCAGACGCTCGGCCGCGCCGGCAGCCGGCCCACCCCCGCCGCAGGCCGTCCCGCGCCGCCGTCCCGATCATGATCCCGTGCCGGATGCCCGTCCCGCGCTTCCAGGCCCCGCAGCCAGCGGTCCACGTCGCGGGCGGTGGTCTCGGCGTGCTCGTGCATCATCGACTGATGGTCGCCGGCCACGTCGAACGAGTCGTGACCCATCTCCCAGTCCGTCGTCCAGGCCTGGTCGGGCCCGGTCACATCCTCGGCGACGACGCGCCGTGGCATCCGTCGGGCCGCCCGCACCAGCATGACCGGCGCCTCGACCTGCCGCGGCCGCCAGTGCTCGAACAGGTCCAGATAGGCGCCCTGCGCGGTCACCTGGGCCTCGGTCATCAGCGCGAAGGCCTGGTCGTTGACGGCGATGCCCCGCAGCTCCTCGTGGATGTCCTCCTCGGGGATCTGGTCGGTTGGCAGCCAGGTGTCGAGCAGGGCCACGGCAGCGGGACGCACACCGCGTTCCTCGAGTGCCGCCGCGGTGGCGTGCGCCAGCCAGCCGCCTGACGAGTAGCCGGCGAGAACGGCCGGCCGGCCCGGGAAGGCCCGCGCAACGGCGTCCGCGTGCATCCCGATGACCAGGTCCGCACTCGCCGGCAGCAGCTCCCCGTCGCCGAAGCCGGGATGGGCCAGCGCGTGCACGTCACGCCGCCCGTGCAGGTGCAGGGCGAGCCGGGCGAAGTTGTGGGGCCCCGACGGCGCGACCAGGGACGGCAGGCAGACCAGCACGAACGGAGCCGGCCCGGTCGCGAGGCGCACCAGCCGCGGCGGCGTGCCGAACTCGCCCGCCGTGCGGAACACCGGCCGCAGCCGTGCCGCCGCGCGCAGCACACCGACGCCCGCGGCGAACCTGCCCTGCGCGCAGGCCTGCCGGTACAGCCACCGCACCCCGCCGGCCAGCTCGACGCCGTCGTCTCCCCCCGCGTCCCCGACCGCGCCGGTGGACGTCGTCGGGCGCGGGCTGGGCGTGGCGTCCGGCTGATCGCCGCGGTCCGCGGCGATCGAGCGCAGATGCGCCGCGAGGTCGGCCACGGTCGGATGCTCGAACACGGCCTGCGTGCCCAACGGCAGTCCGGTCGCCGCGGCGAGCCTGCGGCGCAGCTCGACCGACGCGAGGGAGTCGAATCCCAGCTCAAGGAAGCGCCGGCGCGGATCGACGTCCGCCGGCGTGTCGTGGCCGAGGACGGCGGCGGCCTGGGCACGGACGAGGTCCGCGTACTCGGCGCCGCTGCGCGGTGCGGGCAGCGTGGGCGGCGCCGCCGTCGCGCCGCCGACCCCGGACGGGTCGGACCGCGGCGTCGGCGGGAGGGCCAGCTCCTCGAAGTAGCGGCTGGGCCGCGCCGCGGTGATCGCCGGCAGGAACCTCGCCCAGTCGACGTCGACGACCACGGACGCCGGGTGCCGCGCGGCGACGGCGTGGGTCAGCGCGCCGGCCGCGCTCGGCGGGTCCAGCGGGCGCAGTCCGCGGCGGGTCAGGAAGTCGCGCAGCGCCGGCTCGGCGCCGATGCCCGCGTCGGCCCACGGCCCGAAGGCCACCGCGGTGAGCCGCCGCCCCGTCACGGTCCGCGTCGCGGCGAGGGCGTCGAGGTAGGCGTTCGCGGCGCTGTAGGCCGCCTGACCGCCGCTGCCCCACACCGCCGCGATCGACGAGACCAGCACGACCTCGCGCAGGGCGGTGTGCGGGTCGGCCAGCAGGCGGCCGAGCACGGCGGCACCCGTCGCCTTCGCGGCGAGGACGTCGGCGAACGCTGCCAGATCCAGCCGCTCCAGCGGGGCGCTCGGCCCGGCGACGCCGGCCGCGTGCACCACGGCGGTGACGGGTTCGCCGCCCGCGGCCAGCTGGTCGAGCAGCGCGGTGAACTGGTCCGCGTCGCCGACGTCGCAGGCCGCGACGGTGGCCCGGGCGCCGAGCGCCGCCAGCTCACCGACCAGCTCCCGGGCGCCGGCGGTGTCCGGGCCACGCCGGCCCACCAGGACCAGGCGGTCAGTGCCGCCGCGGGCGAGCTCGCGGGCGATCTGCCCGCCGAGGGCTCCGGTACCCCCGGTGATCAGCACGGTCCCGGCGGGGCTCCACCGCCTGCCGGCCGGCGCCCCGCCGGGCCCGTCCTCGGCCCGCAGCCGCGCGACCCACAGGCCGTCGGGACGCACCGCGAACTGGTCCTCCCCGCCAGGGGCGGTCAACGCGACTCCCAGCCACAGCAGCGACTGGTCGTCGGGGGCGCGGAGCTCGTCGGCCAGCCCGCCCGCCCGGTCCAGGGGGACATCGATGAGACCACCCCAGGTCCGCGGCGCCTCCAGGGCCAGGGTGCGGCCCAGGCCCCAGATCATCGCCTGCTCGGGACAGGTGACCGGATCAGCGGGGCCGGTGGGGACCGCGCCGGTGGTGATCGCCCACAGCGGGGCCTCGACGCGCAGGTCGGCGAGTGCCTGCGCCAGGGCGACAGTGAGCGCGAGCCCGGTGCCGAGGCCGGGATGATCCGCACACGGAGAGGTGTCGAGGGCGAGCAGTGACACCAGGCCGCCGACGGGCGGGCCGGCGGCGGTGAATCCCTCGGTGGTCAGCCGCTCGGCGATGGCCCGCCGGTCCGCGGACGCGAGCATGACGGGCACGGGGACGCCACCGAGGCGCTCGACGAGCCAGCTCACCCGTTCGACCAGCGCGCCTCCCACTCCCGCCGGTGGCACGAGCACGGCCCAGTGCCCCCCGAGCGGCGGGGTGGGACCGGCCTGTGCGGCGACCGCCGCGGTCACGTCGGCGGCGTCGAGCCGGCGCCACACCGGCCGGTACCACCAGCCGCCCGCACCGCTCGTCGGCTCCGGGCCCGCCGCGGCGGCCGCGGTGCCGCTCTCCGTGGCCGGCTCGGGTCCGGGCGCGGGGGTGGGGGATGGCGGGCTCAGCCAGTGGCGGCGCCGCTGGAACGGATAGGTGGGCAGGTCGACCAGGCGGCCGGCCGGGCCCAGTACGGCACGCCAGTCGACGTCGACGCCGTGAACGTCGAGGGTGGCGAGGGTGGCGAGCAGGACGTCGGGCTCGGGCCGGTGCGCGCGGGCGGTGGCGACGGCGACCGTTTCCGGGGCGTGCGGGCGCGCGGACGGCGGCTGCGCCGAGACGGCAGGCAGGCAGTCGGCCAGCAGCGCCGTGAGGACGGCGTCCGGGCCCAGCTCGACGAACGTGTCCGCGCGCTCGGCGGCGGCGAGGTGGTGGACGGCGTCGAGGAAACGCACCGGGCCGCGCGCCTGGCGCACCCAGTGGTCCGGGGAGCACAGCTCGGCCTCGTCCGTCGCCCCGGTGAGGGTGGACACGACCGGGACGGCCGGCCGGCGGTAGTCGACGCCGCCCACGACCTGCCGGAACCTCGCGAGCATGCCATCCATGTGCGGGGAGTGGAAGGCGTGGCTGACCGTCAGCCGTCGGGTGGCATGCCCACGCGAGGCCCAGCCGGCGGCGATCCGCTCGGCCGCGTCGGCGTCCCCGGCGATCACGACGGCCGCCGGCCCGTTCACCGCGGCGATCTCCACCCGCCCGTCCTGCCCGACCAGGCTCGCCGTGACGTCGTCGGCCGACGCCCGGATCGCGATCATCGCGCCGCCCGCCCGGCATGCCTGCGCGAGGCGACCGCGGGCCGCGACGACGGTGACGGCGTCCTCGAGCGACCAGACACCGGCGACGTGCGCGGCGGTGAGCTCGCCGATGGAATGCCCGGCCAGCGCGGCCGGGGTGATCCCCCAGGAGGTGACCAGCCGGTAGAGCGCGGTGCCGTAGGCGAACAGGGCGGGTTGGGTGTATTCGGTGCGGTCGAGCAGGGCGGCGTCGGGGGTGTCGGGGGCGGCGAACATGACGTCGCGCAGGGGTCGGTCGAGGTGGGGGTCGAAGCGGGCGCAGATGTCGTCGAGGGCGTCGGCGAAGGTGGGGTGGGCGGCGTGCAGGGCGCGGCCCATGCCGGCGCGCTGGCTGCCCTGCCCGGTGAACAGCATCGCCAGGCGGCGCCCCGCGAGCGCGGCGCCGCCGCCTCGCACGACCCCCGGCGCCGCGCGGTCCGCCGCCAGGGCCCGGAGCTGGTCGACCGCGCTCGCCGGGCTGGCGAGCACGACGGCACGGTGCTCGAACCGGGAGCGTCCGGCAAGGGTGTGCGCGACGTCCATCGGATCGGACCGCGGATGTGCGCACAGGTGGGCCGCCAGCCGCTCGGCCGCGGCGCGCAGCGCCTGCGGCGTGCGCGCGCTGAGCGGGTAGGGCACCGGACTGCCCGGGCGTAGCGCGGGCGTGGGGAGCTCGGCCGCGGACGCGCCGGCCGGGGGCGCCTCCTCGATGATGACGTGCGCGTTGGTGCCGCTGATCCCGAAGGCGGAGATGCCGGCGCGGCGGGGGCGGTCGGGCTCGCGGGGCCAGGGGACGGCGTCGGTGAGCAGGGCGACGGCCCCGCTGGACCAGTCGATGTGCGGGGATGGCCGCTCGGCGTGCAGGGTCTTGGGGAGGGTTTCGTGCTGGAGGGCCTGGATCATCTTGATGACGCCGCTGACGCCGGCGGCGGCCTGGGCGTGGCCGATGTTGGACTTCAGGCTGCCGAGCCAGA